>CBFGVD010000582.1:0-2274 GCA_965651965.1 uncultured Verrucomicrobiaceae bacterium
GGCCATGCGCGAGGCATCGCCGCAGACGTAGAAGTGCGCGCCCTCCTGGAGCCAGGCGTAGAGCTCCTTCGAGCGCTCCAGCATGCGGTGCTGCACATAGACCTTCTCCGGCTGGTCGCGGGAGAAGGCGACATCCAGCTTGGTCAGGTGGCCGTCCTTCAGGTGCTCCTGCCACTCCACCTGATAGAGGAAATCGTAGGTGTAGCGCTGGTCGCCGAAGAAGAGCCAGTTCCGGCCGCCCTTCCCCAGCGCCGCGCGGTGCTCCACGAAGGCGCGGAAGGGCGCGACGCCGGTGCCGGGGCCGACCATGATGACCGGCACGTCCGCGGACGCGGGCAGGCGGAAGTTCTTGTTCTGGTGGGTATAGACCGGCACATGGCCGCCCTTTTCCACCAGATCCGCCAGATAGGTGGAGGCCACGCCCTTCCGCCCGGCGCCATGCGCCTGGTAGCGCACGGAGGCCACGGTCAGGTGCACCTCCCCCGGGTGCGCCAGCGGGCTGGAGGCGATCGAGTAAAGCCGCGGCGGCAGCTTGCGGAAGATGGACACGAGATCCGCGGCGGCGATCCCCCCGGAGGCGAAATCCCGGAGCGAGTCCTCGATCCAGCGGCCCCACTGGTAGTCCTTGAGCTGGTCCTTCGCGTCTTCCGCGAGCAGCGCGGCGAGCTTCTCCGAGCCGGAGACCGCCTGCAGCTTCGTCAGCACGGCGCGGGAGAGCGCGGTGATGTCGTAGTCCTCGCGCAGGGCATCCGCCAGCACCTTCGCGCCCGCGCCCTTCACCTCCACCGTCTCGCTGCCGGAGAGGCCGGAGGCCTTCAGGATGCCCTCCACCAGGTCGGGAGCATTCACGGGGACCACGGCGAGCGCGTCCCCCGGCTCGTAGCTCAGGCCGGAGCCGTCCAGGGATAGCTCGTAGTGCCAGGTTTCCTTCGTCGTGCCTTCGCCGTTCAGCAGCACTTTCTCCAGCAGTTCGGAGGGGAAGGGATTCTTCTTCCCGTACTCCACCGCCGGCACCGGCGCGGCCGCGGGCAGCGCCTCCACCACTTCCGTGATGCCGGAGTGGGTCGCCGGGGCCAGCGCCTTCAGCGCGGCATCCAGCCAGCCCGCGTGCGGCTCCTCGTACTCCACGTCGCAATCCTGCCGCGGGGAGACCCGCTTCGCGCCGAGCTTTTCCAGCCGCGCGTCGAAGTCCTTCCCCGTCTGGCAGAATTTCTCATACGCCGTATCCCCGAGCGCGCACACGGAGTAGCGCAGCCGGTGCAGCTCCGGCGCGGAGCCGTTCATGAATTCCTTGTAAAACGAAGTCGCGCTCTCCGGCGGTTCGCCGTCGCCCCAGGTGCTCACGATCACCAGCAGGTTCTCCAGCTTCGCCAGGTCCGCGGGCGCGATGTCCGCCATGTTCTTCACCGCGGCCTGGAAGCCGCGCTTCTTCGCTTCCTTCGCGGAGAGATCCGCCAGCTTCTCGGCATTCCCGGACTCCGTGCCGTACAGCACCGTGAGCTTCACGGATGCCGCCGGGGCCGCCGCGGCGACCGGTGCGGGCACGCCGCCCGCGGAGAGGAAGCCGGCCAGCCAGAAACGCTGGGACGCATCGAGACCCGCCAGCGCGAGATCCACCGCGCGGCGTTGATCGGGAGAGAAGGGAGCGTGCTCGGGAAGCATTACCTTAGTTACTTGCTCAGGTTTGTATGGATTACGGCGGGAGAATCCATCGTCCCCGCCCGGAGCGCAAGGGAAATTCCGCGCTTCGCGCATTTGCGCGGTTACCGCCCTTTCCTTCACCCTGCCTGACCTTCCGGAAACGCTCCCAAAATCGGACATGGACAAATTCAATCCACTCTGTCACAAGAGATTATCGAACCTCCCCGTTCGCTCATGAAAGCCCCCTCCTCCCCCGCGCGTTTTCATACCTCCGTGCGCCACTACCATCGCAGCCGCACGCCGCATACCGGCGATTGGAACGAATGGATCGGCGATGAACCGAAACCCGCAAGCTCCTTCCGGAAACCCCTGCTGGTCTTGCTGGCCCTGGTAGTGACCTTCGCCGTCGGCGTCGGGATCTACTACGCCATCTGAGGCCGCATCCCCCCGGAAAAAGCAAGCAGCACCGCCTGCCGCGCGGCAGCCTCCGCCTTGTACGGGCGGCAGACTTGGAGCATTTCAAGCGACCTGCGGCCGAGGCCTCCGGTACGAGGGAGCGACGATGCACCTTGGTAGGGACACGCGTCCCCGCGTGTCCGCGAAGTATAAGGTAGGGACACGCGTCCCGCGTGT
>CBFGVD010000583.1:0-2259 GCA_965651965.1 uncultured Verrucomicrobiaceae bacterium
TCGTGAATGTGCTGCTCGGCATGCTGATGCGCATGCGCCGGGCGTGGGCGCAGGTTTTGCGCCAAGTTCGAGAAGTTCCGGATTCACGAGGGGTGCTGGATGGAAAATCGGGTGAGCGGAGGGAGGAAAGACCGGCGGGGCGGGAAGAGGCAAGCGGCAAGGGGGCTGGTCCCCTGCCCTCGCCGCCTCCGGTCATTTTCCTTTCACTGCTGCTGCTGCGCCATTTGCCAGGCCACGACCGCGGACATGTTCGCCGCCGGGATCGGCGGCCGCTTGTCGCTGGCATCCGGCAACAACACGTAGGTGCGGAAAAGCTCCTCACCGATGGTATTCAGGCGGCCCTGTAGTTCGTCCAGGTAGAGGTGCAGGCCTTTGTCCATGATTTCCGCGGTGGAACCGTAGGCCAGTTCGGAGAGCAGGCGGCCGGAGTAGCGTTCGGCATCGTTGGCACAGGTCCCGCGCGGGGAGCCGGAAATCCGATGCAGGTTCCGATCGATCCGGTCCACGCAGAAGCGCACGGAGCGAGGGAAATCCGGGGAAAACATCAGGAAACTAACCACGCTCTCCGCGGAGGGCTCGCCGCGATGCTCCGCGCGGAAAGCCCCCAGGCCGCCGCAGGAGCGCAGGATGGCGGTCCAGTGGAAGGTGGCCGCGCCGTTCACGGGTGCCTCCGGTTCCGGCAGGAAGCTGGTAATGTCCAGGAAACGGGTGATTTTGTCCGCCCGTTCCAGATGGCGGCCCAGGTCCATGAATTCCCACGCTTCCGTCCGCGCGATGGAAGCGGCGGCGATGCCATGGAAGGTGAAGGTCGCCCTGCGGATGGTTTCGTAGAAGCGGGTGGGATCGACCGCCAGCAGGGCCTCGCCCTCCCGGGAATTGATGAAGAGGTAGAGCGCGTTGAGTTCCTCCCACAGCTCCTCGGAGAGCTGGTCCCGCACCATGCGCGCGTTTTCGCGCGCTTGGGCGATGGAAGCGACGATGCTGTTCGGGTTCCGGCGGTCGCTGGTGAGGAAGCGGATCACCTCCGCGCTGCCCGCGTCGCTGTAGAATTCCGAGAACAGGGTCTCGTCCCCCGTGCTGAGGATGATCGGTTTCCAGAAGGCGCGCAGGCGCTCGCTGTCCAGCCGCTCGTGGTCGAGCAGGAGCTGGCCGTTGACTTCGATCAGGCGGGAAAGGCTATCGGCGCGCTCGATGTAGCGCACCATCCAGTAGAGGCTATTGGCAACTCGGGAAAGCATGGGACGGGAAACCTAGATCACACGATGGGAAAACGCGGGAGCGGATGGGGCGGTGCAGCCGCCTGGACTGCGGCAGCCTGCTGCCGCTTTTTGGCGAGGCCAGCCTGCTGGCCGGGAAGTATGGGGAACTGCCTTGGTAAACTTTCGATCCACCGCGGAATCGCAATGATCGCGGAGAAACGCAAAAAAACCGGTGGCGAGTCCCAGCTCAGCGGCCCTCCGCGGCCTCTGCTCTGCGGTTCCAGCAGGGTCACGAGTCACCCACCCGCCCCGCGGCAGGCTGCAGGCCGCGGCAATAAAGGTCCGGTCATTTCGGAGACGGCGGAGTCGCGGAAGCGGCGGAGCGCCGCGGAGTTTTTTTCCGCCGCCGACTTTCCCTCCAGTCCCTTGCAGCCCCGGCGTTCCGGCGGTCGTCCTTCTGAAAGCATGCCGCGAAGTTCTTTCCGGCCGGCAGGCCGGCCTTGCCGAAAGCGGCAGCAGGCTGCCGCAGTCCAAGGCGGCTGCCGCCGCGGCAATTTCGTCATTCGCGTCCATAGGCGTCCATTCGCGGTTGTCGTGCCGGAGTTATTTCAAGACCCAGGTGTCCTTGCTGCCGCCGCCTTGGGAGGAATTGACCACCAGCGATCCCTTGCGCAGGGCCACGCGGGTCAACCCGCCGGGGACGATTTTCACGTCTTTCCCGTAGATGATGTAGGGGCGCAAGTCGATGTGGCGGCCTTCCATGTTCCCCTCGCACCATGTGGGCGAACGGGACAGGGAGACCACCGGCTGGGCGATGAAATTCCGCGGGTCCTCGATGATCTTGTCCCGGAATCTCCCGATCTCCTCGCTGCCGGCGGAGGGGCCCATGAGCATCCCGTAGCCGCCGGATTCGTTCGCCGCCTTCACCACCAGCTCCGGCAGGTGCTCCAGGATATATTTCCGGTCGCTCTCCTCGGAAGCCAGGTAGGTCGGCACGTTCGGCAGGATCGGGTCTTGGCCGAGGTAGTATTCGATGATTTTCGGGACGAAGTAGTAGATC
>CBFGVD010000584.1:0-2256 GCA_965651965.1 uncultured Verrucomicrobiaceae bacterium
CGGCCCTTTTCGACCAGTTGCTCCAGCTGTGCAATGATGGCATCCCGCGCCCGGTCGAGAAGGGATGCCTGCTCCCGGATGCGGGCATCCGCGACCTGACGATCCAGCTCCGCCGCGGCGCGGGCGGCAAAGATTTGAAGGGTGGATTGGACCAGGGCGGTTTCCTCCAGGGGCGACGAGAAAAAGACCACCATGATTCCCCGGACCCGCTCGCTGCGATCCCGCAGGGGAATGCCGGCGTAGGCATGAATCCCGTAATGGACGAGAAGGTGATCGGCGGGAAAGATTTCCTGCACGCCGCGATCGAAAATGCAGACATTCCCCGCGCCGACATTCTCGCAGGGAGTGCCTTCCAGGCCGTAAGTCACATTGTCCATGAGCCTGCCTTCCAGGACGAAGGACAAGGTGGTCACTTCCAGGGCATCCTCATTCAGACTGCCGATCAATCCCCCGTGGGCTCCCAGCGCTTCAACCATGTTCAGCGTGAGCAGGTTGAAAAATTCCGTGCCGGTGCCGGTGGAAACCGATTGGGCCACTTTCAGGACGATTTCCTCCGTCCGCTGGCGTTCCAGCCGGGCGCGGAGGGTGCCGATCCCGAAGGCCAGGTCGTCCGCAAGTTCCTGGAGGAGCTTGATTTCATCGCTACCCACGCTCCGGCTTTCCGAAGAATAGAGTCCCAGCAGGCCGAAAATCTTCTCTCCCTCCCGCAAAGGAAGGCAGATCACGCTGCGGTAGCCTCGCGACAGGGCGGCTTCCCGCCAATGGATAAAGCCGCCGTCCTCTTCCACATTCTCGCAAACCACGGCTTGGCCGGTACGAATGCTACGGCCGCCGGGACCGCGTCCGGTCGGGTTGTTTTCGTCCCATGAAAGCCGGATCTCGGCGAGATAGCCATCCTCCCGGCCGGCGGAAGTTACCGGTTTGATCGAGCGCTCCTCATCATCCTGAGCGTAGCCCACCCAGGCCATGCGGTAGCCGCCGGTTTCCACCGCGACACGGCAGATCCGGTTGAGCAGATCCTGCTCGTTCGCCGCGCGCGTCACGGCTTCGTTGCAGGAACTGAGCATCTTCAAGGCCCGGTTCAAGCGGGCTAGATCCAGTTCGGCGTGTTTGCGCGAACTGATATCGCTCATGCCGCCGACCATTCTCAGGGCTTTGCCGTCGTTTCCCCGGATCACGAACCCGCGGTCCAGGACGTAGGCATAAGTGCCGTCCGCCCGCAGGAACCGGTATTCCCCCGACCAATTCTCGCCCGTGCCGCCGAATTTCGCCCGGATGCCGGAGATGATCCGTTCCGCATCCTCCGGGTGGATGCGGGTCGTCCAGGAAAGGCTGGACCGTTCCACTTCCTCCCGGCGATAGCCGAAGAGTTTCTCGAAGCCTTCGCTCCACCAGATTTCGTCGGTGGCCAAGTCCCAATCCCACACCGCGTCGTTCGTGGCGCGGGCGACGATTTCGAAGCGGCGCTGTATTTCCCCTACCGCCTCTTCCGCTTTGCGGCGCTCGGTGGCCTCCAGCGAAAGGGAGACCGCGTTCGCCACGGCGGCGGCAAAGGTCTTTTCGTCACCCGTCCACTGGCGCCGGAGCCCTACGTGCTCGCTGCACAAAACACCGGCCACATGGCCGCCGACATGGATAGGCGCATCCAGCAAGGAAAAGATACCCAGGGGGTGGAGGTAACTTCCCCCGAGATCGCGGGTGCGCGGGTCCGTGACGACGTCTTCCACGGCGATCACGTCCATTTCCTCGAGCGCCTCGAAATAGGCCGGGCACGCGGAGACCGGAAGCTCCATGCCGCTGCTGTGGTGATGGGAGCCGACGTCGTAGAGGTCTTCGCAGCGGATGGCGCTGCGGTCCTCGTTGTAGCGCCAGATGCCCACCCGTGCCACGCCGAGCGCCCGTGCGTGGGCCTCGGTGATCCGCCGGAAGGCGGCCTCTTGGTCGTCCGTTTCCATCGGCTGGATGCCGGTGAGCGCGATCAGGGAATTCCGCTGGCGGATGTAGCGTTCCTCGCTGGCACGGGCAAGTTCCTCGGTCCGCCTCCGCTCGGAAATATCGCGCTGAACCGCCACGAAGTAGGCGGGAGTCCCGGAATCGCCGGCCACGGGCACGATATCGATTTCCAGCCAGATTTCCCTCCCGTCCTTCCGGTAGTTGACCAACTGGGTCCGCGAGGCTTCGCCTTTTTTCAGGGCGAGGCGGATCCGGTCCAGCTCCGGACGGCGGGTTTTCGGTCCCTGAAGCATCCGGGGCGAT
>CBFGVD010000585.1:0-2245 GCA_965651965.1 uncultured Verrucomicrobiaceae bacterium
GTGGCGCCACACCGCCAGTGCGTCGCGGATTTCTTCGGTCTTCCGCGTGGGGCTTAGTTCCCATATCAGCGGACAGTCGGCCGGGAAAAACGGCAGCAGTTCCTCGTAGTCCAGCGTGCCGGTGAAAGGCGTGCGGTGATCCCGCTCCGGCCAGTGGACGTCATGCACGTGCCCGCCGACGAGGTGAGGGGAGATCCGGCGCAGCCATTCCACGTGGTCCAGCAAGCCCAGGTTGTGCTTGAGCTGCACGTGACCGAAATCGTGCCAATATCCCACCCACGGATTCTCCGCGAAATGCTCCTGGAGCCGGACCATCTCCCGCTCCGTGGGCATGTCCTCGTAGCGCGAGCGGGATTCCACGGCCAGCTTCACGCCGTATTCCGCGGCTTTCTCCGCGATTTGATCCAGGGCCTCGATGGCACGCCGGTAGTAGAGCGGGGCGATCTTTTCCCGCTTTTTCACGAAGGCGATTTTCTCGGCCGCGTAATCCGCGCCGTTGCGGCCGTTTTCCGCCACGATGGCGGTCAGTCGCTTGGTCCACTTGCGGTGGTTCATGGGCACGGAGCCCATGTGCAGCACCACGTAGCGGGCTTGGAATTCCGCCGCGATCTCCAGGGTCTTGAAGGTCATCTCCATCGCCCGCTGCCGGTCGAAGGGGCGGTGGGAGGTGAATTCATAGGCGTCCGGCGCGTCGATCATCACCTCCACGGGGGAGGGGAAGTAATTGTGCACGCCGGAGCAGGTGAATTTGCCCGCCGCATAGGCCTTCCGGATGCCGGGCAGCTTCGCCACCGTCATGCCGTGGGAAAGCTCGATATTGGAGAAGCCCAACTCCAGGATCTCGTCGATCATCGCCTCGCCGTCGTGGTGGCGGGAGTTATTCCAGCAGGTCGAGAATGCGAGCACGCCGGGAGGTTCCGCGGCGGGGCGCGGACTGCCAAGTCCCAAAGAGCCGGCCTCGCCGCGCGCTCCGTCGCTGCGTGCGCAACTTCGTGCTCGCCGGACGGTTCTCCCCGGAGAGCATGGAAGCCGCACTGACCTTCCCGCCGATCCGCATGCCTTCGCCCCGCCCGATCCCAGCGACCGACTGCGCGGACGGGGACGATGCGGACGTGGCGCTGATGAGGCGTATCGCCGAAGGGGACGAGCACGCTTTCCGCGAGCTCGTGGAACGCCACCAGCATGCCGTGGTGGGCACGGTGGCCCGAATGCTGGGCGATCCCGCGGAGGCGGAGGATATCGCCCAACTCGCCTTCCTGCGGATCTGGAAGCATGCGAAGCGCTGGCGGCCGGACGCGAAATTCACCACCTATCTTTTCACCATCACCCGGAATCTCGTCTTCAATGAAAGCCGCCGCCGCTCCCGGCGGAAGGAGGTTTCCAGCGAAGAACGGGAGGAAGACAGCGGCTTCCAGATGGCCGCGGAATCCCGCCACGAGCCGCAGGAGGAGACGCTGAAACTGGAGATGCACCGGGAGATCGACCGCGCGATCGCAACCCTGCCGGAGGCCCAGCGCACCGCGGTGATCCTCTACAGCTACGAATCCCTGCCCTACGAGGAAATCGCCGCGGTGCTGGAGACCTCCGTGTCTTCCGTGAAGAGCCTGCTTTTCCGCGCCCGCACGACCCTGCGGGAAAAGCTGGCGAACTACCTGGCGGAGTAACGGGACTTTTCCCCGGCGGGCTTGACTCCCCGCGGCCAGCGCGGAGGCTTCCCGCCCGCGCCCATGACGAAATTCCGCCCGTGCATCGACCTCCACCAGGGAAAGGTGAAACAGATCGTCGGCGGAACCCTGCGGGACGAAGGCCCGGGTCCCCGGGAGAATTTCGTGGCCAGCGCCGGGGCGGGGGAATTCGCCCGGAAATTCCGCGCCGATTCGCTGGATGGCGGCCATGTGATCAAGCTCGGTCCCGGCAACGACGAGGCCGCGCGCGAAGCGCTGGCAGCCTGGCCGGGCGGCCTGCAGATCGGCGGCGGCATCCAAGCCGGGAATGCCCGCGAGTGGCTGGATGCCGGGGCCTCCCATGTCATCGTCACCTCCTGGCTCTTCCCGGATGCCCGTTTCTCCGCCGCCCGCGCCGCGGAACTGGCGGAGCTGGCGGGCCCGGAGCGCCTGGTGATCGACCTTTCCTGCCGCCGCACCGCGCGCGGTTGGACGGTGGCGATGGACCGCTGGCAAACCCTCACGGACCTGGAGGTGACGCCGGAAACGCTCGATTCCCTGGCGCCCTTTTGCGCGGAGTT
>CBFGVD010000586.1:0-2242 GCA_965651965.1 uncultured Verrucomicrobiaceae bacterium
GATAGTCGTCGTTCCACGCGTAGCGGGCGATGCGGTAGCCCTGTGCGGGGTTCGGCCCGGGATAGTAGTTCAGGGCCAGGCAGACCACGGAGCGGCAGCCGGGGAGGACTTCCCGGGGATCGCAGCGGCGCTCAGGGGTGCGCTCCATCCAGGCCATGTCGCCGTGGCAGCCATCCGCGATCCATTCGCGGAATGCCTCCGCGTGTTGCGCCTCCGCCGCCGCGGCGATGCGGCAGTCATCGAAGCCGGTCTCGCGGGCGAGGGCCTTGATGGCGGCGGCGGGTTCCATGCGGGAAAGATGCCGCGGGGGCGGGGTTCCGCCAAGCTCCGGAAGGGGCGCGTGCGCTCCTCTTGCTTTCAAGCCTTGGCCGCGAAGTGGTAGCGGGCGCTTTCCAGGATGCCGCAGGCGATTTCCTCCGTCTCCAGACCGGCGGTTTCCAGCTCCAGATCGGCGATCTCGTGGTAGAGCGGGCTGCGTTCGATCAGGAGCTTCTCGATTTTCCCGCGCGGGTCCTCCGTCTGGAGCAGGGGCCGGTCGCGGTTCCTGGCGGTGCGCTGGAGGATCACGTCCACCGGAGCCTGGAGCCAGACCACGTAGCCGAGCGCGGAGAGCAGCTTGCGGTTATGCTTCCGCCCCACGATGCCGCCGCCGGTGGCGATGATGCGGCGCGGCGTACCCGGCGCGGAGAGCTCGTGCAGCACGGCGCTCTCCAGTTCCCGGAAGATCTGCTCGCCCTTCCGCGCGAAGATCTCGCTGACGCTCATGCGGGCCTTTTCCTCGATCAGGTGGTCGGTATCCACCATGGGATAGCCGAGCATGCCCTGGAGCTTCCGCCCGATCGTGGTCTTCCCGCAGCCCATCAAGCCGATCAGCACGATGTTCTTCGGTAGCCCGTCCGCGGGGTTCATGGCGGAAGCGTAGCGGGGAACCGGGAGCGCGGAAAGGGTCAAGTATGCATTTGTAAATACGGACTCGCCGGACCGGGCCGGCGGCGCTAAGCCTGCGGCGTGTCCGAGACCCGCATCCTATCCGCCCACGAAGACGACATGCAGGCAGCCGTGCGCGAGGCGGTCGCCTTGCTGGAAGCCGGCGAAACCGTCGCCGTGCCCACGGAAACCGTGTACGGGCTGGCCGCGGACGCCTTCAACGCGGATGCGGTGGCGAAGGTTTTCGCCGCCAAGGAGCGCCCGGCCTTCGACCCCCTGATCGTCCATATTTCCTCCTACAAGGAACTGGCGGACGTGGCGGAGGTGCCGGAGGACATCGCGCCGGTGGTGAAAAGCCTGGCCGTGGCCTTCTGGCCCGGCCCGTTGACGATCGTGCTGCCGAAGACCGAGAAGGTGCCGGATCTGGTCACCAGCGGCCTGCCAACGGTGGCGGTGCGCCAGAGCGGGAACGTGATTTTCCGGAACATCGGGAAGGCCCTGGGCCGCCCCATTGCCGCGCCGAGCGCGAACCGTTTCGGCAGGATTTCGCCGACTTCCGCCGGCGCCGTGGCGAAAGAACTGGGCGGCCGCATCCCGCTGATCGTGGATGGAGGTGCCTGCCGGGACGGCCTGGAGAGCACCATCGTGGCCATCGAGGTCCGGGAAGAGGGGCAGAAGCCGCTGATCCGGGTGCTGCGGGCAGGGCCCGTGACGAAGGAAGAACTGCAAAAATTCGGCAAGGTGGTCTTCGAGAAGCGGATCACCGACCGTCCGGACGTGCCGGGCCAGTTGGAAAGCCACTATGCGCCGCGCACGCCGCTCCTGATGTTCGGCAAGCCGGAGGATTTCCAGCCGGAGGAGGGCAAGAAATACGGCCTGCTGAGCTACCGGGGCGATCCGAAGGCGGGCTACATCGACCTCCACGAGTGGGAAACGGTCGAGGAACTGAGCCCCGGCAGCGGCAAGTTGATCGAAGCGGCGGTGCGGCTCTTTTTCGTGATGCGGACCCTGGACGAGGCCGGGCTGGACGCGATCGTGGCCGAACCGGTGAGCGAAACCGGCCTGGGCGTGGCGATCATGGACCGCCTGCGCCGGGCCGCGGCGAAATGAGGCGCCGGTGCCCGGGCCTGCCGCTTGCGGATGTTAGAATCGGGACTATTTTGGGTGCTGTCATGCGCCGGAAACGCGTTCTCCTCCAGTCATTGCTTGTCGTGGCCCTCATCTGGGGCGCGGTAGCGGGAGTGCGGGCCATCGCGGGATCGAAGCGGGTCACCGCGGAGAAGGTGGCCGCGGAGATCTCGGAGGCGGGATTCGA
>CBFGVD010000587.1:0-2229 GCA_965651965.1 uncultured Verrucomicrobiaceae bacterium
TCCTGCTCGTGGCAACGGTCCTGGAGAAGCTCCAGCTCCGATTTTGCATTCGCGACGGGTGCGGCGAGGATCAGGGCGGCGAGGAACGGCAGTGCTCTCATGACGAGGGGAGAATTTTCAAAAATTCTGCCGCCCTGCAAGATTAATTTAATAAAACTTAATAATAAGCCTATAAGTGATTCCAAGTGAGGCTCCTTGAAGGCACGTGAACCGCTTCGCGGAGGCACGTTGCCGGCGGGAAAGGAGATCCAATCGGTATCAGGAACCGCTGGGCTTCTTCTCCTGCACCGCATCCGCGGCGGCAGGGCCCGCTTCCACGGGCGCGACCGGCTCGATGATCTCAACCGGAGCACCGTTCGGCGCATAGGGGAGGCGGGTCACGGCCAGCCATTGGCCGGATTCCAGCCCCTCGCGTACCACCAGGACATCATCCGTGGACCACACGGGTTCTACGGTGGTGCGCTCGATGGCGGGGTCCTCCCGGTTCACCAGATACACCCGGTTCACGCCGCGGAGCGCATGGCGGGGGATGACGAAGACATCCTCCAGCGTGACGCCTTCGATGATGGCGCGCACGGGCTGGCCGATGAGGAGGGGCGGCCGGCCGGATTTCACGCTGAACGGATCCTCGATCCGAGCGATGGCGAAAAGTTCGCGGGAGGATTCATCCAGCGCACCTTCCGTGCGGACGATGCTGGCATCCCAGCGCGGGGAGTTTTCCCCGGCCACCGCATCGGTCAGGGTGACTTTGACCGGCGCATCGCCTTCTTTGGAAGGCAGGGTTATGTAAGCGAGCTGGCGGGGTGAGAGCGGCAGGCGGATCTCCGCGAAATCCGTGGCGAACACTTCGCCCAGGGCGGTGGAACTGCCGACCGCCTGGCCGAGCCCCACCGTGCGGCTCTGCACCCGCCCGTCGAAAGGCGCGCGGATTTTCGTGCGCTCCAGATCGCGCAGCGCCTGGTCCAGATCCGCCTGAGCGGCATCCACGTTGGCCTTCGCTTCCTTGAGCTGGGGCACGCGGAGGACCAGCTCGGAGGGTTCCTCGTCATACCCGAGATCGTCCCAATTCAGGCGGGCTTGCTTGGCGCGGGCTTCCTCCTGGATCAGGGCCGCCTGGGCGCGTGCGAGACCGGATTCCGCGGCGGAAACGGCAACCTTGAAGTCCGCCGGATCCAGTTCCGCAAGCACGTCGTCTTTCTTGAAAAACGCCCCGTCGTCGAAATTCGGGTGGATGGCGATGATCACTCCGGATACCTGCGGGGTCACCGTGGTGGTGTAGTGGGCCCGTACCGTGCCCTGGCTCTGCAACATCACGGGAAATCTGCCGCGTTGCAGCTCCATGACCTCGGTCTTGAGCAGTTGCGGCGGCGCGGCCTGCGGCTTCGGTTCTTCCACGGGCACGCCCAACTTCATGGCCAGGAGAGCTCCCGCGAGAAGAACGGCGAAGGGAATGATCAGACGGAGAAGCATCGGGCTTGGGAAAAATCGGCGGAGGCGGAAGATGCACCGGGTGGCGCTACTTGCCAAATACGAAGCGACGGGGCGGGTATTGCAGGCCGTTCTTCCTGAACGGGACAGCGTGGAAAGGAGGGTGGAGCGGAAGATTTATTCCGGAATTTTCCGGCTCATTCCTCCGTCTTGAAGTCCCCTCCGAGGGCGAGATGCAGGTCGAGCCGGTTTTGCAGGCGCTCGTTCCGGAGGCGGATCAGGGCGCCGCGGGCGTTGGTGGCGCGGCTCTGGGACTCCAGCACGCGCAGGATGTCGTCGTTCACGCCGTCCGAGTAGTCGCGTGCGGCCTGCTTTTCCGCCAGGGAAGCCTGCTCGACTTCCTTGAGCAGGTAGGTCTCCTGCTCGGCGAGGGAGGCATCCGCGCCCAGGGCGGATTCCACTTCGCGGAAAGCCTCCAGCGCCGTGCGGGCGTAGTCGTGCACGGCGGCCTCGTTTGCAGCCAGGGCCCCGCGCGTCTCCGCGGCCAGGGCCCCGCCCTCGTAGAGGGATTGGCTGAAATTCGCGGCCACGGAGCTGGCGAGGAAGGAGGGATTGAGGAAATCCGCGAAACGGGAAACCGGCGTGCCCGTGCTGGCGGTGAGGGCGATGGATGGCAGCAGCGCCTTGCGGGCAGCATCAGCGCGTCGCGCGCTGGCGAAGAGGTCCGCGCGGGCCGCGGCCAGGTCCGGACGGCGCTCGATGAGATCCGCCGGAATTCCGGCGGGAATGCGGCTCTTCAGC
>CBFGVD010000588.1:0-2206 GCA_965651965.1 uncultured Verrucomicrobiaceae bacterium
GCATGCACTACAAATCCCAGCCCCACACCCAGCAGCACCATGAGCCCGGCGGCGATCCGGACCTGGCGCTCCAGGGAGAGGGCGGCCTTGCCGCGTTTCAAGGGTAGGCCGGCACGCTCCCAGGCGGAGATCCCGCCCTCCAGGATCGCGGCTTCGGTTTCTCCGGCCGGGATTTTTTTCAGCACCTGGCCCGCGCGCATGCCGCTGCGGCAGATCAGGGCGCAAGGTTTCCCTCCGGCTAGCTTGCCGAGCTCCGCGGGATCGAAGCGATCCAGCGGCAGGAGAATGGAGCCTTCGATATGCGCTTCGCCGTACTCCGCGGGAGTCCGCACGTCGATCGCGCGGATCTCCCCTGCGGCCATCGCTTTTCCAAGGGCTTCAGGATCTATGGTTGATTTCATCTTTTGGACGGGGATCTCGCCCCGGTTTTGATTTCTATATAACCATATGGTTATTCTTGCGCAAGCGGAATTTCGTGCCAATATTCCGGCGATCCCACCGCATGAAGCTCCAAGCTGCAGATCTCGAACGCGTCGCCGGCCTCTTCCGGGTCTTTTCGGAAGCGACCCGGCTGGCTCTTTTCCAGGAGCTGAAGGAAGGACCGAAATCCGTGGGCGAACTGGTCGATGCCCTGCCGACGACGCAGGCGAACGTCTCCAAGCAGCTGAAGATGCTCCACGACTCCGGGCTGGTGACCCGCACTAAGCGGGGCACCAGCGTGATCTACGAGATCTGCGAGCCGATGGTCTTCGAACTCTGCAAGATCGCCTGCGAGAAGCTGAACCGCCCGGCGGCCAAGCCGCGTAAACTCAGTTTCTGAAGCTCACAGCCCGCTCGCCTTCACAGCGGAAAAGGCCGCGGGATTTTTCTCCGGCCGGGTGACATAGCGGCGGACCCCGATGGAGCCCTCCGCGAAGCTGGCGTCCTCCGCCTCGATCAGCGGCGTCTCCATATCATCCACGAAGACACGGAGGGACGGCCCCTCGGCCACGATGCGCAGGGCATGGGGATGCCCCGCCTTCACTTGCAGGGGCACGGCCTCGAGCGGGTGCCAGCCGTGATCCGCCTTACCCAGCACCAGCTCGTTTTTCTCCGCGCTGATCCCGGCGTAATAGCCGCGATAGGTATCCGGCCCGATCGCGGCATCCTTCACGCGGAAGACCAGGCCCGCATCCCCGGCCTCCCCCACGCTCACCTTCGCATCGTACACGAGGTCGCGGAAGACTGCTGCCGGAACCACGGCCTTCACCCCCGCCAGGCCGAAGCTGCCGGAGTGGGCGTTCGAGGCGGTGTGCAGGGCGCCGTCCCTCACGTACCAGCCGCCGCCGTAGGGCAGCCAGCCCTTGAAGTCCCCGTCGCTGAAATCATCCGCAAAGACAGGCGGCGGCACCGGCGCTTCCCCGATCACCGGGAAGCTGGTAACCCTCAGCATCCCGGCGCCGAAGGGCACCAGCTCGATCGTTTCTTCCGGAGCCGCGGAAGGCACCGGCGAAAGCGGCGGATCGAGCGCAAGAAGACCGTCCGGCCTCAGCGTCCACGCCTCCACCTTCTTCGCGCGGGCGAGAAGTTTGACCGGAGTGCTGCCGCGGGCGAAGGGGTTCTCCGGCATCGGAGTCGTGACCACTTCAAAGGAAGAGGCGGGATCCGCCTTGTCCAAGACCAGCCCGTAGTTCCAAGCGGACGCGGGGCGGATCTCGTAGGAATCGAAGCACGGCAGCTTCGCCCGTGCGAAGCTCTTCTTCCGCTCCCCGATACCCAGCGCATAGACCAGCGGCCCGCGGTGCACCGACACGCTGCCATTCACCCCGGATCGCACCCGCGGCTTCATCGGCAGGCGCAGGAGCACTTCGTCGCCCTGTTTCCAACCGCGCCGGATCGTGGCAAAGGTCCCGGCAGCGGGCGCGGGCTGCTCTTCCCCGTTCACCGCGAGGCCCGCGGTTTCGCACCAGCCGGGAATCCGCAGGGAAAGGGGGAATTCCACCGCAGCCGCCGCATCCACCCTGATGCGGACCGTCTCGCCGAAAGGATATTCGGTCTCCACCCGCAGCTTCACCTTTTGACCGTTCCCCGCGGCGGCGCTCACCTCCACCGGTGCGATCGCCAGCATGGCCAGCCCCTTGTCCGGCGTGGCCGCCCAGGAATTCTGGACGAACTTCGGCCAGCCCATGTGGAAGTTGTAGCAGCAGCACGGGAAGCCGGAGACCGG
>CBFGVD010000589.1:0-2191 GCA_965651965.1 uncultured Verrucomicrobiaceae bacterium
CCGGGTCCGGCTCGAAGCGCTCCAGGAGTTCCAGCAATTTCAGGAAGCCGTTCCGCTCCGCGGGCACCGTCCGCATGCTCACCGCCAGTTCGGGATAGCGCTTCAACAAGCGCTGGTAGAGGCCCTGCGCCTGCCTGCGGAGTTCCGCCGCCTTGGCCTGGTCGGCCGGGTTTTTCGAAGAAAGGAGATTGAAGTAATGCTGGCCGAAGCCCCCCGGCTTGGGCCGCTTCCAGGGATTGCGTTCCCAGGCCATCAGGTCCTCGTAGCGTTCGGTCAGCCAGTCCAGCGACCATCCGCCGCCGGAGGATGCCGGGACCGCCCGCCGCTCCGCCTCGGGCAGGTCCATCGGCCTCTGGGCGGGAAAAGCGATCACCCCCGGCACCGGCGGCTTCGAGATCGCCTCCAGCTCCGGCAGGAACCCGAAGACCAAGGCGACCCCGATCGGCAGCATGCCGCCCATGGCGTAAAGGAAAGACTTCGAGGGCCGGTATTTCGCCACACCGGATATTTAACCGGAAACGGCTCCCGATGGCAAGACCCCGGCTTTTCGGGAGCGTGGCATGCTCCTTTCCCTTCCAGGAAAGCATGCGGCACTCCCGGCCGGAGTCCGGATGCCGGCGCCCGGTCCCACTCTGGCTACACCCCCGCGGGCACCTGCGCGCCCAGGAAATTCCCTAGCAGGCGCAGTCCGGCCTGTTGGCTTTTCTCCGGGTGGAATTGGGTCGCCAGCACCGCGCCGGAGCGGATCGCGCTGGCGAATTTCTCCCCGTATTCCGTTTCCATCGCGATGATCGAAGGATCCGCGGGCTCCGGGAAATAGGAGTGTACGAAGTAGAAATACGGGCTCTCCCCCAGCCCCGCCCAGGCGGGATCGGCAGGATCGCGCGGCACGGCGGAATTCCAGCCCATGTGCGGGATCTTGCGGCCGTCTTCCTTGAAGCGCTTCACCTTGCCGGGGAAGACGCCCAGGCCGCGGGTGCCTGCCATTTCCTCGCTCTCCTCGAAGAGGATCTGGTAGCCCAGGCAGATGCCGAAATAAGGCTTCCCGGAGAGGATCCATTCGCGGATCGCCCCCGTCAGGCCGCGCTTCTCCAGCTCCGCCATGCAATCGCCGAAGGCCCCCACGCCGGGCAGGATCAGGTGGCTCAGGCCCGCCATGTCTTCCGGTGCGGATACCAGCCGCGGCTCGATGCCCAGCGCCTGCACGGCATTCGCCACGCTGCGCAGGTTCCCCGCTCCATAGTCGATGATGCCGGTCATGATGGAATGAATTTGGATTACCGGTTCCCGATGATTGGAAAGTTCCCAGGCAGGTGATCCTGCCGTGAACCGCCCCTCAACGATCGTTCCCCGATTTCACAGCGCTTCTTTCGTGCTGGGGATGCCCTTGACCCGCGGGTCCTTTTCGCAGGCATCCCGCAGGGCGCGGGCCAGGCCCTTGAAGACGGCCTCCGCGATGTGGTGGCCGTCGCGGCCGTAGAGCAGTTCCACGTGGATGTTCGCGCGGAGGTTCGAGGCCAGCGCGCGGCAGAATTCCTCCACCAGGGTGAAGGGGAAATTCGGGGCGGAGGGGGTGGCGGGCGCGGCGCGGAATTCCAGGTGCGGGCGGTTGCTCAGGTCCACCACCACCCGCGCCAAGGTCTCGTCCATCGGCAGGTAGCAGCAGCCGTAGCGGCGGATGCCTTCCTTGCCTCCCAGCGCCTCGCGCATGGCGTCGCCCAGCACGATCCCGGTGTCCTCCACGGTGTGGTGGAAGTCCACCTCCAGATCCCCCTTTGCCGCGAGCTTCAGGTCGAAAAGCCCGTGCCGGGAAAAGAGCGTCAGCATGTGGTCGAAGAATCCGATCCCGGTGGAGATTTCGGAAGCTCCCGAACCGTCGAGGTCGATCGAAAGCTCTATTTGCGTTTCGGCGGTCTTGCGGCTGCGGCTGGCGGTGCGGGTGGACATGCGGGAAAGACCGGGGAAGCTCCCGGGCGCGCGGAAACTAGCGGGCCGGACCGGAAATAACAACCGGGACCTTCGGCTTTTGCGGATGCGGCGCATCCGGAAAGGGAGCGCACGGGGGCTCGTCACCGCTCCGGAAGCGATAGGGGCATCCCCGCGCCGCCGGAACGCCGGAGCGCCGGGGCGCGCTCCGGGAACGGGCGGGGGCGTCTATGCTCCCCCTTTCCGAAGAGCGGCTCAGGGGGCC
>CBFGVD010000590.1:0-2185 GCA_965651965.1 uncultured Verrucomicrobiaceae bacterium
GTCCTCCTTCGTCCGCATCAACTGGCTTTCGCCGCGGTCGTCGTCCCAGCGGCGGGTGGACTGGATCTGCGGGATTCCCATGTCCAATTCCTCCGCCTGGCGCTCGGTCTCGTATTGGATCGCGCGGCGGACGGCGGAGATCGAGTTGAGGTTCTTCAGCTCGATCTTCGCGCCGTAGGGATCTTCCGGCTTGCGGCGGAGGGAAATGTTCACGTCGCAGCGCATCTGGCCCTTTTCCATGTCGGCATCGGAGATGCCGCCCTGCTGGAGGATCATCTGCAGGGAGCGCAGGTAGGCCCCGGCTTCCTCCCCGGATTCCAGGTCCGGTTCGCTCACGATTTCCATGAGCGGCGTACCCGCGCGGTTGAAGTCGATCAGGGAGGAGTTCCCCAGGTGGGTGGATTTCGCCACGTCTTCCTCCAGGTGGATGCGGTTCAGCCGGACCCGGTGGCCGGGGCGGGCGATATTCTTCCGCACGTCCGTGGGGTAGCAGTGGTCGTAGAGTGGCACGGAGCCGCCCAGGCAGAGGGGAAAATCCATCTGCGTGGTCTGGAAATTCTTCGGCATGTCCGGGTAGAAGTAGCTCTTCCGGTCCCAGCGGGAGATCTCCGGCGAACCGCAGTCCAGCAGCAGTCCGGCGAGCAGGGTCTTCTCGATCGCATGGCGGTTCAGCACCGGCAGGGCCCCGGGCAGGCCCAGACAGACCGGGCAGGTGCGGGTATTCGGCTCGTCGCCGAAGGAGGTCTCGCAGGAGCAGAACATCTTCGTGCGCGTCTTGACCTGGCAGTGGACTTCGAGGCCGATGGTGACGAGGTAGGGCATGGAGGAAATGAAAAGTGAGGAATGAAAACCGAATGTTGAAAGCCCTCGGCGGCGGACGCCGCCGATTGGAGTCCCGGCAATAATCAATAATCAATCCCCAATACTCAATCCCGCTGCCTCTCCCCGGGCTTGCCATTTCCCCCGCGGCGGTGCATGGGCGGGGCCGCCGCCCCCGTCACGGGGAGGACCGCATATGAACTGGCAAATCGGACTTACCCTGGCGGTCATCGCCTTGACTCTCATCGCGTTTCTCCGCGAGTGGGCCGCGCCGGATGTCATCGCCCTCACCGTGCTCTGCGGCGTGGTGGCACTCGGCCTGGTAGATCCGGACCGCATGACGGATGTCTTTCGGAACGAGGCGCCCCTGACGATCGCGGCGCTTTTCGTCATCGGCGGGGCTTTGGAACGTTCCGGGGCGGTGGACCACATCGGCCAGTTGCTGAAAACCCGGCTCTCGGGAAACCTGCGCTGGGCGATATTTTCCTTCGCGATCCTGTCCGCCTTTTTCAGCGCGTGGATGAACAACACGGCGATCGTGGCGATCCTGCTGCCGGTCACCCTCGGGTTCGCGCGGTCGAAAAACATCGCCGCTTCCCGCCTGCTGATGCCGCTTTCCTATGCATCGATTCTCGGCGGCTGCTGCACCCTCATCGGCACCTCCACGAACCTGCTCGTGAACGGCGCGCTGAAGGACCTGGGGGAGAAGCCCATGTCGATGTTCGAGCTGGCTCCGGTCGGCATCCCGCTTTCCATAGCGGGGATCGGTTATCTGGTGATTTTCGGGCCGAAATTGATCCCGGCCCGGTCCTCGATCAGCGGAAGCCTGGACATCGAATACCGGACCACGCCGCTCTACCACATCCTGGTGGAGGACGATTCCCCGATGGTGGGCAAGCCCCTGCTGGAAACCCCGCTTTTCGACCGGGAGGGCGGGGTGCACCTGCTGGAAATCCGCCGCAACGGCCAGCGCATCATGCGGCCGATGAACATGATCACGGTGGAGAAATTCGACCGCTTCCTGGTGGCTGTACACAGCCGCGGGAAGAAGACGGTGAAGCCGGAAGAGCTCTTCACCTCCATCAACGCCCAAGTGCTCTCCACCGTGGACGGGATCGTGACGGAACTGGTGGTGCGGGACGAGTCTTCCTTGATCGGGAAGACGCTGGCGCGCTCCGACTTCCGCCAGCGCTACAACGCGGTGGTGCTGGCCGTGCACCGGAACGGGGTGAACATCACCAAACAGCTCGCCACCGTGCCCCTGGAAATCGGCGACACGCTGCTGGCGATCACTCCCGCCCATAACCTGGATGAGATCGCGGACACGCGGGATTTCGTGCTCACGGACAAGCCGGCGGACGACACG
>CBFGVD010000591.1:0-2184 GCA_965651965.1 uncultured Verrucomicrobiaceae bacterium
GAGCCGTCCGCACCGGCATTCGGGCTATAGGAAGCTCCCAGCTTCTCGCGGATTTCCTTCCGCAGGCGGTCGGAGAGGATTTCCCCCAGCAGGTTCAGGCGGCGGAAGAGCTTGGTATTTTCGCGCAGGCCTTCGGTCTTCCACACGATCATCGCCATGCCTTGCTCGATTTTGCTATCGTAGGTGAAGGTTTTTTCCGCCGGGCTTTTCGGGAAATTCACCTTCCGTGCGGCGGCCAGGGCGGGCTTTTCGGCCGCGCGGGCGGGCAGCGCGCCGAAGGTCTCCAGCACCAGAGGGATGAGGGTGCTTTCGTCGAAATCCCCCACGATGCTGAGCTCCAGATAATCCTTTGCCAGCGCCGGGGCCAGCCAGGCCTGCGCATCCTTCATGGTGTAGGCGGCGAGCTTCGTTTCATCCGGCACGGCCCAGCGGGAGTCCCCGCCGTGCAGCCAGGCATTCATGGCGGCCTGCGCCCCGGCGGGGGAGTGGCGGAGCTGCTGGAAGATCATCGGGATCGCCTTGCGGAACTGGGCCAGCGCCTCCTCCCGGTAGCCGGGGTCGGTGAGCTGCGCGCACATGAGCTGGAGCTGCAGCTCCAGATCCTCCGGAGTGGTCCGGCCGGCGAGGGTGAAGGCATCGTCCGAGATGCCGAAATTCGTGCCCACGTTCTTCCCCGCCAGGATCTGCTGGAGATCGTCCACCGAGTGCTTGCCCAAGCCCCCGGCGTCGAAAACGCTGGTGGCGAAAAGATCGAGTCCCGGTGAATTCTCCGGCTGGGTGAGCTTGCCGGAGCCGAAGCGGGCAAGCAGGCGGATGCTGCCCTTCTCGAAATCGGTGCGCTTGAAATTCAGCCGCACGCCATTCGAGAGCACGCACTGGCTCAGGTCCAGATCCTCCACGTCTTGCCGGGACTCGACGGTGCCTGGCGCGCCGAAGTCCGTGTAGGCGAAGGCGGCGGCCGCCTTTTGCTCCGGCGGGCTCACCTCCGTGGCGCGGGATTCCGCGTGGATCTTCCTCAGCGTTTCCGCGGCATTCTCCGGTTCCTCCTTCGTCGTAAGCACCAGGTGCAGCCCGCGGTCCGCCCAGAAATCGCGGAAGGCGGCGTGGCAGGTCTCCGGCGTGGCCGTCTGCAGGCCCTTGCGGATGATTTCCAGATCCGTCTCCGGGGTGGAGAAGACGGTGCCGCCATTGATCGAGCGCGCCAGGCCGGTGGCCAGGCCTTCGGACTTGCGGCTCGGGGCCGTCTTCACCGCCTGTTCATAGGCATTCAGCACGTTCGCCTTCGCCTCGGCGATCTCCGCATCCGTGAAGCCGTATTCCAGCGCGCGGCGGTACTCCTGCTCCAGCACCGGCAGGGCCTCCTGCCAGCGGTCGTCGGTCACCGTCACGTCGAAGGAACCCAGCTCGGCGTAGTTGAAAAGCTCGGTGCGCATCGCATTGCCGTTCGTGATCGCGCTGCCCTCCTGCTTGGCGATGCGCTCGAAACGCCGGCCGATCGCCGCGTGGGCCAGCCCCAGCGGCAGCAGGGAAAGCCGGCGGGTGGTGGTATCCGCCACCGGGCTGAATGGCCGCACGGAGACGAAGGAAAGCTCCGTGGCGGTGACTTCCTTGTCCGAGAAGACGGCGGGCTCGATGCCCTCCATCGCCGCGATTTCGCCCAAGTCCGGGTTCTTGCCGGGCTCCTGCGGGTTTGCCATGTCCGAAAAGGCCTTCTTGATCCGGTCTTCCATCGCGGCCGGATCCACATCCCCCACGACGATGAAGGTCATGCGCTCCGGCGTGTAGTAACGGGTGTAGAAGTCCACGAAACGCTCCCGCGGTGCCTGCGAAATCACTTCCTCCGTGCCGATGGGGAAGCGCTTGGCAAGCAGGGAATCCGGCAGCAGTTCCTCGAATTGCTGCTGCATCAGGCGGTAGCCCACGGAATCCCGGCTCGTTTTTTCGGAGAGGATCACGCCCCGCTCCTTGTCGATCTCCTCCGCGTCCAGCTTCGCGCCGTCGCCGAAATCCCGCATCACCGTGAAAGCCAGCTTCAGCATCTCCTCGCTGAGATCCGGCAGATCGAGCATGTACACCGTCTCATCGAAGGAGGTGTAGGCATTCACGTGCGCCCCGAAGGCGATTCCCAAGCGCTGCATGCGGGGGATGAGCTCCTCCGGGGTGAAATTCTTCGAGCCGTTGAAG
>CBFGVD010000592.1:0-2171 GCA_965651965.1 uncultured Verrucomicrobiaceae bacterium
GTCCGCCGCAGCCCGCGCCCTGATCGACGGCCCTTCCGAGCTGGTCTTCGACTATGCGATCCCGGAGGGGCTCCCGGTCGTGGCCGGCTGCCGGGTGCGCATCCCCCTGCGGAACCGGCTTTCCCAAGGGACCGTGCTGGACCTGGTGGACACTCCGGACGACTCCGGGTTCTCCCTGCGGCCCCTGCACTCCCTGAGCGACCCGGAACCTCTCGTCACGCCGAAGCTGCTGGAAGCCGGACGCTGGATCGCAGGCTACTACGGGTGCAGTATCGAAAGCGTCGTCCGCGCCCTGCTGCCGGAGGCCGTGCGCACGGAAGACAACTCCGCCAAGATCCGCAAGACCGTGATGCTGGAAACGGAGCCGGACGCCGATGCTCTCGCGAAGATCGCCAGGCGTGCCCCGAAGCAGGCCGCGATCCTGGCGCTCCTGCGCCACGCCCCGGAACGGAAGATCGCGCTGGCCGACCTGGGAGAAGGAGCTTCCGCCTCCGTGAAGTCCCTAGCGAAGCAAGGATTCGCGGCCGTACTGGAAGAAGCCGTCCGCCGCGACCCGGAGGCGGACGGGAGCGAGGAGATCGTGCCGGATTCCCCGCTCCTCCTCAACAGCGAGCAGGAAGCGGCTC
Organism: uncultured Verrucomicrobiaceae bacterium; assembly: GCA_965651965.1. Taxonomy (GTDB): domain Bacteria; phylum Verrucomicrobiota; class Verrucomicrobiia; order Verrucomicrobiales; family Akkermansiaceae; genus Haloferula. The sequence continues at coordinate 627 of CBFGVD010000592.1, forward strand.
TCGATCTCATCCTGGCTTCCCTGCAAACCCCGGCGGAAGAAGCCCGCCCTCCCATCCTGCTCCACGGCGTGACCGGTTCCGGGAAGACGGAAGTCTATCTCCAGGCGGCCCGCCGCACGCTGGACCTGGGCAAGACGGTGCTGGTGCTGGTTCCGGAAATCTCCCTCACCCCGCAGACGGTGCGCCGCTTCCGCGCGCGCTTCGCGGACATGCAGGACCAGGTGGCCGTGCTGCATTCCAACCTCTCTCAGGGCGAGCGCTTCGACGAGTGGCACCGCATCCGCAAGGGCTTGGCCCGCATCGTCATCGGCGCCCGCTCCGCGGTCTTCGCCCCGCTGCCGGATCTCGGCCTGATCCTGGTGGATGAGGAGCACGAGAATTCATACAAGCAGGACCAGATCCCGCGCTATCACGGGCGGGATGTGGCGGTGCTGCGGGCCGCCTTGGAAGGCTGCACGATCGTGCTGGGTTCCGCCACGCCCTCGCTGGAGTCGTTCCAAAACACCCTGGACGGGAAGTACCGTCTCGTCCGCCTGCTGAAACGTGCCGACGCCCAATCCCTGCCGCTCATCCGGGTACTGGACATGCGCCTGGAGTCGAAAAAGCACAAGGGCGGCATGGCGATCCTCTCCGACCGCCTGCGGACGGCGCTGGAGCAGCGCATCGCGAAAAACGAGCAATCGATCCTCTTCCTGAACCGCCGCGGCTTCGCCCGCTCCCTCCAGTGCCCCTCCTGCGGCCACGTGTGCATGTGCCCGCACTGCGCCGTCGCGCTGACCTATCACCGGGACGAGGAACGGCTGCTCTGCCACATCTGCGGCCACCAGGCCGTGGTGCCGCGGAAATGCCCGGAATGCCGAGATCCGGCCATCGCCCTCCAGGGCTTCGGCACCCAGAAGGTGGAGGAGGTGCTAGCCAAGGTCCTGCCTTCCGCCCGCATCGCCCGCATCGATGCCGATGCGATGCGGAAGAAGCACGCCCTGCGCGACATGCTCAATGCCTTCCAGGCCCGCAAGATCGACGTTCTGGTGGGCACCCAGATGATCGCCAAGGGCCTGCATTTCCCGAACGTCACGCTGGTGGGTATCCTGAATGCGGACATCGGCCTGCATGTGCCGGACTTCCGCGCCGGGGAGCGGACCTTCCAGCTCCTGACCCAGGTCGCCGGGCGCGCCGGGCGCGGCGAATTGGAAGGAGAGGTGATCGTGCAGACCTTCACGCCCCACTCGCCTTCGATCCAGTTCGCCCGGCACCACGATTTCGACGGCTTCGCGGAGCAGGAACTGGAATTCCGGCGGCAGTTCGGCTACCCGCCCTTCGCCCACTGCGCGGTGCTCACCAGCCGCTCCACCCACGAGCGCCGTGCGGAATTCACCCTCCAGACCCTGCACCGCCGCCTGTCGGAAGATTGTCCGCCCGGGATCATCCTGGGCGAACCGATGCCAAGCCCACTGGTGAAATCCCACGGCCAGTACCGCTTCCAGCTCATGCTCCGCTGCGCCAAGGCACGCCCCCTCACCCGCCATGTGCAGCAGGTCCTGAAAA
>CBFGVD010000593.1:0-2171 GCA_965651965.1 uncultured Verrucomicrobiaceae bacterium
CCGGAATGCCGGGGCCTATTCACAGGGAGAGAACCGCAAGCGCTGCCGGTAGAGGCCTCGCCACGGAGCTTCACCACACACGATTCTCCCCCCCTCACCAAGCGCTATTCTGGTGCTTCCGTTCCTCCCCTGGCAGCGGCGTTTCCCCTCCCTTCTTTCCGCCCGGGGACCGGGCGGACTACTTTGTCACGGGCGACTACCCGCAAAAAAAAGGCGGCTCCCTTCCGGAAGCCGCCTTTTTGCGAATGGTTTCCCGGCTTTCTCACACCCCGGCATTGTCCGGCTCGGCCTTGCTGCCGATGGACTCGAAGACCAGCTCTTCCTTCCCTTCGGGGCAGGAGACCTTGGCGGTATCCCCGGGCTTCACGTCGCCGCGGAGCAGGGCCTCGGCCAGCGGGTCTTCCAGGTAGCGTTCCACCGCGCGGCGCATCGGGCGTGCACCGTAGGCGGGGTCGTAGCCCTTCTTGACCAGCAGGTCGCGGGCGCTGGCTTCGAGCAGGAGGGTGATGTCCTTCTCGCGCAGGCGCTTGAGCAGCTTGTCGATCTCCAGGTCCACGATCTTGTCCAGATCCTTGTTTTCCAGCATGTGGAAGACCACTTGATCGTCCAGGCGGTTGAGGAACTCCGGTTTGAAGTAGCGCTTGGACTCTTCCAGAATCTTCTCCTTCATGCCCTCGAAGTCGGACTCGTCCGCGCTCATCGCGCCGAAGCCCAGCGAGGTCTGGCGCTTGATCGTGGAAGCACCCACGTTCGAGGTCAGGATGATGATCGTGTTCCGGAAGTCGATCTTGCGGCCAAGCGAGTCCGTGACCATCCCCTCCTCCAGGATCTGGAGCAGCAGGTTCATCACGTCCGGGTGGGCCTTCTCGATCTCGTCGAAGAGCACCACGGAATAAGGCCGGCGGCGCACCGCTTCGGAAAGCTGGCCGCCTTCCTCATAGCCGACATAGCCCGGCGGCGAGCCGATCAGACGGCTGGAGGTGAATTTCTCCATGTACTCGGACATGTCGATCTGGATGAGGGCTTCCGGATCGCCGAACATGAATTCCGCGAGGTTCCGGGCAAGATAGGTCTTGCCCACGCCGGTGGGCCCCAGGAAGAGGAAGGAACCGATCGGGCGGCGCGGATCCTTCAGGTCCGCGCGCGAACGGCGCAGCGCCTTGGAGATCGCCCTGACCGCCTCGTCCTGGCCGATCACGCGGCCCGCGAGCTCGCTTTCCATCTTCAGCAGCTTCTCGGCTTCCTTCTCCTCCATGCGGCGGAGCGGGACGCCGGTCCACTTGGAAACCACGGCCATGATGTCCTCCTCGTCGACGTCCACGACCGTTTCCTCGGATTTCGAGCGCCAGCTCTTCAGCGTCTCGTCCAGGTTCTTCTTGATCTGCTTCTCCTTGTCGCGCAGGGAGGCGGCCTTCTCGAAGTCCTGCTCGCCGATGGCACCGATCTTTTCGCGGTTCACCTGTTCGATGTCCGCTTCGAGCTGCTTGATTTCCGGCGGGCGGGTCATCTGGCCGATCCGGGCGCGTGCACCCGCTTCGTCCAGCACGTCGATCGCCTTGTCCGGCAGGTAACGGCCCGTCAGGTAGCGGGAAGTCAGCTTCACGGAAGCCTCCACCGCTTCAGGAGTGAAGTGCGCCTTGTGGTGCGTCTCGTACTTGTCCTGCAGCCCCTGCATGATCTTGATGGCGTCCTCCACGGAGGGCTCGTCCACCTTCACCTGCTGGAAGCGGCGCTCCAGAGCGGCGTCCTTTTCGATGTATTTGCGGTACTCGTTGAGCGTCGTCGCACCCACCACCTGCAATTCGGAACGGGAAAGCGCCGGCTTGATGATGTTGGAGGCGTCCATCGCCCCTTCCGCCGAACCGGCACCCACGATGGTGTGCAACTCGTCGATGAAAAGAATGACGTTCTTCACCTTCCGGATCTCGTCCATCACGGCCTTGATGCGTTCCTCGAACTGGCCGCGGTACTTCGTCCCCGCCACCATCAAGGCGAGGTCGAGGGTGATGACCTTCTTGTCCCGCAGGATTTCCGGGACGTTGCCGGAGGCGATTTCCTGGGCCAGGCCCTCCACGATGGCGGTCTTGCCGACGCCCGCTTCCCCGATCAGCACCGGGTTGTTCTTCGTGCGGCGACACAAAATCTGGATCACGCGTTCGATCTCGGACTCG
>CBFGVD010000594.1:0-2164 GCA_965651965.1 uncultured Verrucomicrobiaceae bacterium
GTACATGAAAACTACACTTTGACGTCTAGCGGCTGGACCTCTTCCGGCGGCTTTTCTCAGAAATTCATCCAAGTATGGATTGAACGAGGTAGAATCGGCGGCAGTTGGATTACCACCCGTAACCCTCCCGGCAGGCCGCGGGTCACAATGGGCACCCCATCGGGGCTGAGAGCTCCCCGCTTCCGGCAAGCGGGCATGGTAAAGCTCTTGCCTGAATTCCGGGTATACCGGATTGGGAAGTGGATACGCGTCCGCTCCGCTTTCCTGCCCCTCTGGATTCCGCCTTCGGTATGGTCCCCCCTGTGGCTCTGGCTGATGTACCGGAGAGACCGGGAGGAAGCACGGCTCTACGGCGAAACCGAACCCATGCCCGACGAAGCCGGGGACGGGGAAATCACTCCCCCTCTTCCTTCTTCGGCTCGGCAGGAGCCGGAACTCCCTCGTTGAGGGTTTCCAGGATCGCTCCGGTGATGTCCGTGGCGTCCTTGGTGTAGAGGAGGATCGGCACCATGGAAGTGCTCTTGCCGGTCTTGTCCACCACGTAGTCGTAGCCGCCGGCCTCGGCGTGCTTTTGCACCTTGGTGCGGATTTCCTCGAGGATGGACTTCATCACCACGCCGTTCTGCTCCTGCAGGGCGCGGCTCTTGCGTTTCAGGAATTCATCGAGCTCGGCCTGCAGCCCCTGCGCTTCCTGGACCTTGGCCTGGCGGGCGGAGAAAAGCTCGCGCTTCTTGGCATCGGCCACCGAGGGGTCTTCGAGCTGTTTGCCCAGATCTTTCGCGGCATTGGCCACTTCCTGCAGGCGGGTCATGCGCTCGGCCTGGTCTTTTTTCACCCTCTCCACGTCCCCCTCCATCTTGGTCTTCGCCTCCTTGGTGCGGTTGTACGCCTGGAAGAGCGCCTCCATGTCCACCGTGGCGACCTTCAGGCGGTCCTGCTGCGCGTGGGAAACCCCGCCGAGCATGACGGCCAGGGCGATGAAGGGAGCGATCAGGTATTTCATGGATTCCGTGCTGGGGATGCCGATGCCTAGCACCGGCAGGCGGATTGGGGAAATCTTTTCGCCCGCGGACACCCGCCGGCCGTTAAAATGCTGGCTATGGGAATTCCCGCGGTTTAAAACGTCAGTCGAACTCAAAAAACCATCCGTTTCATGAACCCCCGGACTCTCCCGCCGATCCCCCTGGCCGCTATCCTGATTGCGGCATTCTCCCACGCCCACGCCGCCATCATCACCCAGGAATTGTTCGATGGCATCGCGGGCCCGCCTCCGGGAACGGATGCCACCTTGGACGGCAAGGCCGGCACCGCGAGCAGCACCGGATTGAGCGGCAACTGGACCGTCAATGGCAGCGCGGACACCATTTTCACCGCCAGCAATTTCAACGTGGAAGGAAACCTGCCGGGCCTGCCCTCGAACAACGGCGCCACCGGCGGCGTGTGGAAAGCCGGCGGAAACAACTGGAGCACCGCCATCTACGCCACCAGCCAACTGGCCGCCCCGATCGATTTCACCGCCAGCCAGACGATCTATTTCAGCGTGCGCCTGAATAACAGCGGCGACACCGCGATGGGCGTCGGCCTCGCGGCCGGGCCCGGCGGGGCGGCGGAGTTCGTCGGCGCGGGTTTCTCCTGGAACACGGCGGCCTCGATCGGCGGCACTGCGGGTGATGCGAACAACTCCGCCTACATTTCCCACGGCACCCTCGATACGGCCTCGAAGCCCCCGGCAGCGTGAATGGCTACGGCCTGCTGGTCGGCCGCATCACCATCCAGGACGGCAGCCCCGATTTGATCGACATCGCGCGCTATGCGCCGGACACCGCCATCGCCGCGGATCCCGACTCGGCGGCTTGGGTGGCGAGCAGCAGTTACGATACTTCGATGAGCGCCACCCACCTCCTCCTGTGGATCAATGGTGCCGGCACGGGCGAGCTCGATGCGATCCGCGTGGGCACCGACTGGGAAAGCGTCACCGGAGTGCCGGAGCCGTCCTCGCTTCTCCTCGGCAGCGCCGGGCTGTTCGCCCTGTTCCGCCGCCGCCGCTGACACCGGCAGGAACCCGCTTCATGCAGGGGGCGGGGGCACGCGCTGCTTGTCCCGCCCTCCGCCGCTCCGGGGTAAATTCAAGGTAAACCGGTCAGCCGCTCCTTGTTTCACACGC
>CBFGVD010000595.1:0-2162 GCA_965651965.1 uncultured Verrucomicrobiaceae bacterium
GTCCACCGGCTTGAGCAGGTAGTCGACGGCGTTGACGTGGAACGCGTCGAGCGCGTACTGGTCGTAGGCCGTCACGAACACGAACTCGGGCGCGAGCTGCCGGGCCAGCGCCTGCCGGGCGACTTCGAAGCCGGTCAGCCCGGGCATCTGGATGTCCAGGAAGACGAGATCCGGCCGGTATTCCTCGATCGCCTTCACGGCGGCGATTCCATCCGCGGCTTCGCCCGCGATGCCGATGTCCTCCTCGCCGGACAAGAGGCTGCGGACCCGCTCGCGGGCCAGTTCCTCGTCATCCACGATCAGGCAGCGGAACTTCATCTTCCTTCGGACTCCTTGCGTGCGGGCAGCCGCAGGATCATGCGGGCCCCGCCGCCCTCCGGCACTTGCATGCGGAATTCATGACGCCCCGGGTAGAGGGCGGCAAGCCGTTCCCGGATGCTCGCCAGGCCGATCCCGCTGCCGGGCTTGCCTTTGGCCGAGCCGAGACCCACCCCGTCATCTTCGATCACGATCACGAGCATCTCCTCCTCAAGCGCGGTGGAGATGCGGACGCGCCCGCCCTCGCCGCGCGGTTCGATGCCATGATGGATCGCGTTTTCAACCAGGGGCTGGATAAGCAGGGCGGGTACCAGAAGACCGCGTGTTTCCGGAGCCACTTCCCGCGCGACCTTCAGCCGCTCCCCGAAGCGCATGCGCTGGATCTCCAGGTAGCGGTCGATGAAATGCAGTTCCTCCCGCAGCGGGATCTCCGCCTTGCGCTCGCCATCCAGCGCGATGCGCATGAGCTCGCTGAGGGACGTGATCATTTCCTCCGCCGCTTCCGGATCCTTCCGCGTGAGCATGGCGATGCCGTTGAGAGTATTGAAGAGGAAGTGCGGCTGCAGCTGGGCCTGGAGCGCACGGGCGCGGGCGCGGGTATTCTGGAGATCGAGCAAGGAGGCGCGCTCCTTTTCCTCCCGCGCCGTCCGGAGGAAGACCCAGGCGTGGGAAAAAACCGCCAGGGCCACGAAGGCGAGGGCATCCAGGAGGATGCCGGCACCCGCGGGGGATTGCGGCAGGCCGCCCAAGGTCGCCTCGGAGCGCTTCGCGATGCGGGACCAGTTCGTCTCGATCCGGCGCTTCATTTCCTCCCGGCCGATGATCCGGCCCGGCAGCTTGCGGGGGTCGATCTCCGGCGGCAGGCCGAAGGACTCCGGGATTTCCACCGCGGGATCATTGCCGATGGCCCGGCTCAGGGGGATGCCGAATTCGCCGCCGGGGGTCTTGTCCAGGCCGGGGGGAAACCAGGTCTCGATCGCAGGCAGCGGGGCGACGAGCGGTTGGAGCCGGCCCGCGCGCCGCTGGAAGGAGTGGCTGAGGAAAACGAAGGCGACTCCCGCCGCCACCAGCACGCAGGCATGCCGTCCTTTCCCCTTTCCGGAAAGCGGGAACCGTAAGGCCGTCCAGAGGACGAAAGGCCCCAGCAGCACCCAGGGCACGAGCGGCAGCAACTGCTGGCGGAGCAAAATCCAGGAGATCCCCTCCCCGGTGCGGCTCCACCCGGCAGGATCCATATCCACGAAAACCACCCGCTGCCCCGGAACCCGGAAGGCGAACCACCAGGCCGCCGCGGCGGCCAGCAGCACCCAGGCGGTGCCCGCGGCCCACAGGAGCTTGGTTCCCAATGATCCTTTGCCCGTTCCCGTTTTCTCTCGATGCCGCGACACCCCGCCATCCTGCATCCGCCGTGCCGGGATGAAAGCATCCAGGGACCAAGGCGGGAAACGTCGTGAACAAGCGTCCGCGGCCGGTGCCGGAAAGCCTCGCAGATGCTCCTACCGAAAATCTTACATATTAAATATACGGAAATCCTAACCGTTAGACGTAATGTTGACTTTTCTTTAAATTATTCGTTCAAGCTAGAGGGTCGCCATTGTCCCATGAAAACAACACCCCTTGCACACCCACGAACCCGGCTCGGGAGCTTGCTCCTTTGCCCGGGCCTCTGCCTGTCGCTCCCCGCTGCGGAGCTGCAGTTCAGCCTGACACCCGCCGCCGATAACCGGCAGCTCGGAACGGCCTTCGCCGCGGCCGGCGATCTCGACGGCGACGGAACGACCGACATCGCGGTGGCGGATCCCTCATACCGCTCCGGAACCCTGCTGGGTTCCGGCATCGTTTAC
>CBFGVD010000596.1:0-2146 GCA_965651965.1 uncultured Verrucomicrobiaceae bacterium
CGCACGAGCGCAGAGCGGAGCGCCACGGCGAACTCGCCGTCGCCGGTGCCGTCCATCCACCCCACCGGGCCGGCGTACCAGCCGCGGTCGAAGTCCTCGTGCTGGGCGATGACCTCGCGCGCGACGTCAGCCGGCCAGCCGCAGACCGCGGGCGTGGGGTGCAGGCGCTTGACCAGGGAATCCGGGCTTTCCCCGCCTGCCAGATCCACCTCGATCGGCGTGTGGAAGTGGACGATCGAGCGCAGCTCCATGATGCCCCGGGGCCCCCGCCGGACGTTGCCGAGATCGCTCAATTTCGCGACGATCGACTGGGCCACGTACTCGTGTTCGCGGATTTCCTTTTCATCCACGGCCAATACGTCGCGCTCCTCCGTGCGGGCGGTGCCCGCCAGGGCCATGGTCCGCAGCACGCCGCCGGAGACGGAGAGCAGCCGCTCCGGGGACGAGCCCGCGAAGCCGGAGTCCCCATCCAGGAAGCCGTAGGCGAAAAGCGGGGGCGCGCAGGCACAGGCCGCGGCCAGCAGCGGGCGCGCGGGCGGTGCGTCCGCTTTCCCCCGCTCGACGACTACCGGGACCGTCTTCTCGAACGCCCCGGCGCGGATCGCGACGCTGATCTCCTGGAAGACCGCGGCGAATCCCGAGGCTTCCGGGGCATCCCAGGTGCACGCGGGCGTGCCGCCGGGGGCTTGGAGCAGGTCCGCCGCCGCCTCCTTGGAGAGGACTTCCCAGCGTGCCGGAATCCACCAGGGGGCAGCGGAGGCGAGGCCGAAATCATTCCGGTAAAAGGCCGCGCCGGAGGAAGGTGCGGATCCTACGGTAAGAAACGGGCCGAACCCGATCAAAGTCCTGCCATCGGGCAGGTCGAGGAAAGCGAGACTCTCCGGACTCACGGCTCTCCTCCCCCGCGCCTGCTGTGGATCTCCTCCGTCATGGCCGCGGCAAGCTGCTCCAGTTCTTCATTCCGCCGCCCGAGGCGCGCGATGCGGAGCCCCTGGAAACAGAAGCCGAAGGCGAAAAGAAGCAGGCCGAACACCGCGGCGATCAATCCCCCGGGAGCCACGAAAGCATGCCAATCCGGAGATGAGCCCGGGGACGTGCCCCCGGAGTAGGACCTGATGAGCAGGGCGATCCCCGCGAGATAGGCGATCAGGCCCAGCACGATGAAGATGGTGCCCGCTAGCATGGTCCACCACGAGCCGCCCTTCCCGCCGCGGCGCATGGCGGCGAGACCGATCCACACCGGGATCAAAATGCCCAGAAGCACGAAAACGGTAATGACGATGGAGAGTTCGGCCGCACCCACCTGCCCATTGAATGCCGGGGCGGCCGGGCGGTCAATCTCTCGCCTGATCCACCCACGCTTGTAACCGTCCCTCCAAGGCATGCAGGGACGGTAGCAGCCCCGCGAGTGCGGGATCGGCTTTCCAGCGGTTCACCGTTTCGAGCGCCTTCAGATCGTCCGCGGCGACTTCGCCGCGCTCGTAGGGCTGAGGCAGGGAGCCGTACAGGCGGTGGCCCGTGGTGGCGCTGCGCAGCGGATATAGCGCGAGGAATTTTTCCTTTTCCGCCGGGGGGACCGCGGGATTCCGCAGGTAGCCCTGAACCTGCGCGGCCTGGGTTTCATCGGAGACGGCGGCGCGCGCCATCAGCCCGGCCCTGAGCTCGTGATTGTCGCCGAAAAGGGAGGGGTCTTCCGAGAGCAGATCCAGGAGCAGGGCGGGGGATTCCGCCGCGGTCTCGTGGAGCGCCATTTCGCCTGCGTCGCGAGCCGCAGGGGAGGCATCCACCCAGCGGGCCAGCACCTCCGCGGTGGCGGGACCGGCGCTCACCCGGGGAAGATCCAGGGCCTCGACGAAGCCCGCCCGCCCCTGCCAATCCGGTCTGGAGAGAAGTTTTGCGAAATGTGCCGCGAGTTCCGGGTCCCGAGCCCGCCAGGGGCTCTCCGCCAGCAGGGGTTTCAGCGCGAGGGCATATTCCTCCGCCGAATCGGTCGAGGCTAGGATCTCGCGCGAGATTTCCACGGCCAGATCGGGATCCGCAAGAGCCAGCACATCGAGCAGGAAGGTCCGCATGGTCGGCCAACCGCGGAGATTCCCGCCGGGGCCGACTTCGAAAGGAATGCCGGTAGGCGCGTCCTCGCCGCTCC
>CBFGVD010000597.1:0-2143 GCA_965651965.1 uncultured Verrucomicrobiaceae bacterium
CGACCCCCGCGGCCTCTATCTCATCCGCCGTTCGCCGGGAAACCTCCGCATCGCCCTCCGCGGGGAAGTCGGCTTCGAGCCCGTGCTCCTGCCCGTGCGGCAGGGGGCCAACGTCTTTTCGCTGCCGGTGAATCTCTCCGCCTCCCTGGCCAATCTGATCGCCGGCGAAGGCCCCTTCGCCGTGACCAAGGGACCCAATGCCAACCGGGCGGATCTCCTGTTTTTCGACGAACCTTACTCCGGCACGCGCAAGGGCCCCTTTTATTACCGGAATTCCCCCGCCGACAGCGGCTGGCGGGAAGTCGGAGTGAACGACAGCGCCCGGCCCGTCCAAATGCTGGACATGCTCTCCACCCTGACCCTGATGCGGCAGGGTGCGCCCGGCTTCGTGCTGGCGGAGGGCAGCCTCGAACCTTCTCCCTCCGGGCAGTTGCCCATCCCGCCCGATCCCGAGCCCGGAGAACTGCCGATCACCATCGATTTCCCGCTGCCCGCGGCGCCACCCGCGGATGTGGCTTATACCTTGGAAAAGAGCACGGACCTGCAGACCTGGGAGCCCTTCCCCTTCATCGGCGTGGAAAACTCCCGCCTCACCTTTGAACTCCCGCCCGGAGCCGGCCGTGCCTTCTACCGGGTGGTCATCACCTTGGACTTCTGACCCGCCATGCATCCTCTCCTTTCCAGCATGTTGCTGCTCGGCTCCGCGGCTCCGCTTGCCGCAGGCACGGTCATCATCACTTCGGTCCCGGACGAAACGCGCCCGCTGCAGCCGCTCGGCTCCCTCGGCGGCACCCCGCTCTCGGGGGAAGCGGAGATCCGTATCGGCGCTTTTCCCGGCATGGATGCGGACGCCCTTTTGGATAGCGCCGCATCCGGGGGACTGGCCGCCATTTCCGCCGCCTTCGTTCCCTTCGGCGAGCCCCGCCGGATCGGCGAGGGCACCGCGGACGGCGAAGGCAGCTTCGAAATCTCCGTCCGCCAGGGCATCCCGGATCCGGATTCCCCTCTCGCCGGGGAAACAATCTCCCTCTTCATCCGCCAGGGCGAGGAGGTTCTGATCGCGCGCTATCCCGGCAAAAGCTTCGATGCCGATCCCGACACCGCGCTGGAGCCGGTGATATCGCTCCACCTCTCCGATGCGGAACTCGTCCTGGGCAACCGCTTCGGCACGGACAAGCTCGCCTCCGGCCCGGTCCCGACACAAGGCAGCTACGGTTTTTGGATCGGCGGCTTTCCTGCGATTTCCGATCCGGCGCTCAAACTCCCCGAAGCGGACGCGGATGGCGACGGACGGAGCAACTTCCTGGAATATGCCACCGGCGGGAACCCCGCTTCTCCCATCGACCTGCCGCCTTGTCAGCTCGTGAGGGACGGAGCCTCCATGTGGGTGAAATTCCGGCGCGAGCCGGGGCTCGGCATCGTCGGGCTTTCGGTCGAATCCTCCTCCACCCTGACCTCGGATTGGGTGGAATTCGGCGGCTCCGTGGAACCCGATCCCGGAGCCCCCGGCCCGGAGTGGGTCCGGATGCGCGTGATCCCCGGCACCGCACCCGCCTTCTTCCGTCTCGGCACCGCGGCGGAGGCCGCCCCCTGAGAAATGGAGGACGAAAACGCTTCCCGGACGGGGTGGCATTCCGCGAGCTTGGTCCGGGCTGCCGCCCGCCGCAATGAATCCGCAACTCCTGCTCGTCCTGGGTCTGCTCGGGTTCTGCGTGCTCCTCTTCCTGCTGAACCGGCCGCGCACGGACGTGGTGGCCCTGCTGCCGATGCTCGTGCTGCCGCTGGCCGGAGTGATCAGCGTCCAGGAAGCCCTGGCGGGATTCAGCGATCCGAACGTGATCCTCATCGCGGCCCTCTTCGTCGTGGGTGAAGGTTTGGTCCGCACGGGAGTCGCCACCCGCCTGGGCGATCTCCTGCTCCACCGCGCCGGCGGCAGCGAGACGCGGCTGCTGGTGCTCCTGATGCTGGCGGTGGCCGGGCTCGGCTCGGTGATGAGTTCCACCGGCGTGGTCGCCATTTTCATCCCGGTGGTCCTCTTCATCGCGGAGCGGCGGCGGATCGCCCCCGGACGCCTGATGATGCCCCTGAGCTTCGCCGGCCTGATCATCGCCGCCTTCCTCTCGGTGCCGCTCCTCAACCTGCT
>CBFGVD010000598.1:0-2143 GCA_965651965.1 uncultured Verrucomicrobiaceae bacterium
GCTTCTTTCCGTCGCGCTGAGAAAGACTTCGCCGCTTTCAAAAATGATGCGATATTCGCATGGCCTTGCGCTGGACCTTCGTCAAGGGGCGGAACGACCGGTGAAGACCGGAGTGCCCTTTTTCCCTTGCTGACCGGCATGTGCTTGCCACCCTAGGTTTTTCGACCGCGATTCCCTCGCCACCATTTTCACCCGATACCTTTCCTTCCCACCCCACCCCATGGCCGGCGAAGCACTTCCTCCGGACGTCACCCAGTTCATCTTCCGCTATCTTTCCTCGGTGGAAGAATTGGAAATCCTGCTCTTGCTGGAGAGGGGGCGCACGGAGGCGTGGACGGTGGAGACGGTTTACCAAGTGGTCCTCAGCTCGCGGAATTCCGTCGGGCAAGGGCTGGACAAGTTCGCCGCCGCCGGGCTGTTGGCCAAAACCCCGGCCTCCCCTCCCACTTACGCCTTCCGGGCCACAGGCGAGGATCCCACCATCCGGGAGGTCGGCCGGTGCTACCGGGAGCTTCCCGTGCGGGTCATCGAGGCGATCTATCAGAAGAACCGCGATAGCGTCCAGGGCTTTGCCGATGCATTCAAATTCAAGCGCGAGTCATGATTCCCATCCTCATCTACTCCCTCTGCTTCCTGACCTGCGCCGGCTGCGCGATCTTGCTCTGGAGGGGCTTCCGCAGCACCGGCTACCGCCTCCTGTTCTGGAGCTCGCTCTGCTTCCTCGTCCTCGGCCTGGGGAATCTTCTCCTTTTCGCGGATCTCGTTCTCTACCCGGGGAATAACCTGCTCGTCCTGCGGAATGCCGTCACCTTGGTCGCGATCCTGGTGCTCCTCGTGGGGCTGGTGTTCGAATCCCAATAATCTTCGCCGCCATGTTGGAATCATTCCTCTCCGGAGCCATCTCCATGGGCTTTCTCGTCAGCGCCCTGTTCTTCATCCGATTCTGGAAGACGACCCGGGACCGGCTCTTTCTCTTCTTTTCGATGGCTTTCGGACTGCTACTGGCGGAACGCGTGGTCAGAGCCACGCTGGATCTCCGGAGCGAGTGGATTCCGGCGGTCTATATGTTCCGGCTGATCGCGTTCGGGCTGATCCTCTTCGCGATCTTCAACAAGAACCGTCGGTTATAGGATCCTTCCGTGATCCGCCCCGCCTCTCACGCCGAAATCGCACCCTTCCCCCGGCGGAGAACGTCCTTGAGCCAGGACTTCACCGCAGCGAAGCCGCGGGCCAGGGCATGGTCCCGGATGCCGTGGCACTTCAGGTTCCCGGCGATGGTCTCCTCATGCCCGCGGTAACGGGGCAGAAAGAGCAGGACCTCCACCTCCGTGGCGTCGCCGCCGCGGTGGACCAGTGAGGGCGAGAGGAGCCCCTTCGCCACCAGGCGACTGCCTCCCGGGAGCGGCACGCTGCGCTCGTCCAGGATGCACCAGCGGCGATATCGGAAGACGGTGCTGCCATCGTCGAGCACCACCAGGCGGCCGCCGGTGCGCGCGGGCAGACCGCCGAGACGCCCGAGGGTGAAGGCATGCGGGGCATCGGGAGTCGCGCGGCTCTTTCCCCGCCAAGGCAGAAGGATGTCCGCGGCAAAGCGGGCTCCGAAGATGGCGAGGCGCAAGGCGGAGGGCGCGAGCCAGGCTGCCACGGCGATGATTCCCAGACACAGCAGCGCGGCGAGCCAGGGGGCAATCGCATAAACGAGGCCTACCGAGACGAGCAAGGCGGTACGGGCGACCTTCAACACCGCATCCACCGTGGAGAAGGGGGAAAGGATGATCAGCACGTTGATAGCGTGGCTGCAGATCCATACCAGCAGGAAGGCGAGGATCGAAAGCGGGAGGAAGAGCCACATCACGTCGATCCCCGCGAGCGAGGCCGCGAACAGCGACGCCGCGGGAGCCACCACCTCGGGATGCAACGCCTTGAAATGCTCCGCCATCTGGCTCGCCACGAGCGGTACGAATGCCGCGCTCGCCACCGCCGCGCTCGCCTTGTTTTCGAAGAGCTCCACCATGTCGAATGGCTTTTTCAAAACGCCCGGGAGTGCTGTCCCCAGCGAATCCTTGAGGAAGCAGAGTGCCAGCAGGGCGAATCCCCCACCCCATGCCCACGGTTGGCAAAACCATGGCAGCAAGGGCCGGGC
>CBFGVD010000599.1:0-2138 GCA_965651965.1 uncultured Verrucomicrobiaceae bacterium
TTCCCGCCGCGCAGGAAGGCGGTGAAGCGAGCGGCTTCCTCCCGGTGTTTCGTGTCCGAGCTGATGGCCAGCGGATAGACCACCGGCGGGGCCTCTCCCTCCGGCACGGTCCAGGCCACCTTCACTTTCTCCGAGATCGCGGCATCGGTGCGGTAAACGATCGCGGCGTCGGCATTGCCCGCTTCCACCGCGGCCAGGGCGGCGCGGACGTTCTCGCTGCCGACGAATTTCGGTTCCAGCTTTTCCCAGAGCCCGAGCTTGCGCAGCCATGCCTTTGCATACACCCCGGCGGGCACCGCCGCGGGGTCCCCGATCGCGATGCGCCGCATTTCCGCCAGATCCGCCGCGCCGGAAAGTGTCGCCTGCGAATCCGCGGGCACCACCACCACCAGGGCGTTGGTGAGGAGCGGTTCGGGCGCGTCCACCAGCTTCTGCTTCACCAGCTTGCCCATCGTCGCCGCGTCGGCGGAAAGGAAGACATCGAGCGGCGCTCCTTCCTCGATCTGCCGTGCGAGCACGTTCGACCCCGCGAAGACCGGCGTGGCCTTGCCGCCGCTCTCCTTGGCATAGGCCGCGGCGATCTCCGTCACCGCCTCCGCCAGGCTGGCAGCGGCCGCCACACGGATCTCCGCGGCACGGGCGGAGAGCCCGAGGCCGAGGAACAGGGCGAGAAGCCGGAGGCTCATACCGGGGGAGAATGCTCGCTTTCGGCGTGATCTCAAGGCAAGGAAATCGGCGGGCTCTGAATGCCGCGTGAGAAGCTCGTGATGCCGTTTCACCTCAACGCGAGCCAGCCGTAGAAGACGGTGAAGATCAAAAACAGCAGGGTAAGCAGGTGATAGCCTGCGGTGAGCCACCAGCGCGTGAGGAAGGGCTTGGCATCAAGGATCGTTTGGAGCGAAAGGCGCACGCCCCAGAAGACCGCATTTGCCCCGCAGACCATGCGGGCCAGTTTGCTTCCCGCCGCCAGTTCGTCCGCCGCGAGGACGCTAAACAGACCCAGGGTGAGGATCGCCATGGCGGTATAGGCACCGTAGATCCAGAAGAGTTGTCTCACCAGCTTCGGAAGCCGGGCAAGGCACCCTTTCCAGTCCAGTTGGCCCGGAACGAGCGCGGAAGCGATGAGAATGCAGAGCTGGAGCGCACCGGCTGCCTGGATCACGTGTGGGAGCGGAATATTAGAAAGCAAGCTCATGGAGAAAGTCGATGAAGGGATTGATGACCCGGAGAACGAAAGGCGGCGGGAAAAGCAGGGGGACGGTGAAAATCAGAAGCCCCAGGACAAAGACCCGGCCGCGACCGCCTTTTCCGAGACCGAGCTTGCGTCCCTGCTTCGTCCGTTCGGCGAGCGCGGCCAGACCTTGCAGGACGAAGAAAGCCGTCGGGCCGCCGTACCATCCTCCCGCCGGAATGGTGATGGCGAGTTCATGCACGAGGCCGCTGAAGAAAAACACGGCCATCAGCGCGGCGGGAGCACCCTGGCGACGTCTGACAGGTTGGAAAACCAAACGGTGGGCCAGGTCCCGGAATGCGACATTCCAATGTCTGCCCCAAAAAGCTCCGGCCGAAGTTGCGAGCAATGGCCGGTCCATCAGCGGCGGAGCGTCCACCCCGCGGGAGCGCCAGAAGCAGCTCAGGAGATGGAAGCTTCCGAAATGGAGCAGCAGCACGATACCTGCCATGGCGATCCACCCGCGGACCATCGGCTGGCCTGCCGCCGGAGCGAAAACAATCAGGACGATGGCAAGTGCTGTCTTGAGAACTGCAGCCGTCCATTCGCCGGCATTTGGTGGCCGGCGTGTTCTGCCCGTCAGAAAGGCCGGGGCGTCCATGCCGGGCCAGAGGAACAGGAACGCAGCGATCCTCGCCCCGCTCGCATGCAGGCCCTTCGCCCACGCGAGGCTCAGGATTTTCAGAATCGCGAACATCGTGACCGCGATGACCCACATCAGCACCCAGCGCGGGATTTCCCAGCCGAGCCAAGTCACGGTTTCCACGACGCCCGCATTTCATGCAGGAACTTGTAGGGAGAGAAGGGAATAAGCGGCATTCATCGATTCTTCATCTCCGCTTCGAGCAGCCCCAGGAACCTCCCCAACGCCGGATTCGTATTCTCTTTCCGCCACGCCGCTCCCACC
>CBFGVD010000600.1:0-2138 GCA_965651965.1 uncultured Verrucomicrobiaceae bacterium
CACGTCACTCAAACCAACCCTTCAACCCATCTCCGTTTCAATATAGTTGCTACCTCCATCCCGCGCTCCGCCGGAGCATTCGAGCCAGGCGCGCGGCCATGGGATTTATTAAAACGACCTAGCGCGCGAGCCACAGCACCGGCTGGGTGATCGCGATATTCCGCCGCACCTCCGCGTCTTCCGGATCCGGCCGGGAGCGCTTCCAGAGGCCGATGTAGGCTTCCTCCCCGTAGGCCAGGCCCGCGAAAAGCAGGCAGGGCTGCCGTGCCGGCCAGCCTTCCCAGGCCTGCACGTCCGGCTTCAGCGGCCACTTCGATTTGTCCTCCAGATAGGGGTAGAGATATGCCATGGCTTTCCTCATGCCGCGGCCGTCCCCGGTGGTGAAATCCCAGAGATCCTCCTCCCGGGCGGATAGCACCTGGCAGAGCGCCGCCATGTTATCGAGCTGGAAGATGGAGTAGGCGTAAGGCTTCGTCCGCGCCAGCTCCTGCGGGAAGCTGCCGTCCGCCGCCATCTGCTTCGGCACGAAGACCTCCTTGAAGCGTTCCCTGCAGGCCGCCAGCGCCGCGCGGTCGCCGGTGAAATCCGCGAAGACCGCGATCTGGAGGAAGTAGGCCACCGCGTGGTTGTTCTTCGTCGCCGCCTCGTCCCGGCCGTTCTTGCTCCCGGTCATCCAGCGCATGTAGTCGCCGAACCAGGTCCTCAGGCGTTTGCCCGTCTCTTCCGGGAAAGCGGGGGAGTCTTCCAGCACCCGCACCGCCACCGGGATCTCCGCCAGGTGCAGGGTGTCGATGATCCCGATCCCGCGCCCCGGCGTGATCCCGGGGATGGCCTGGGCGTATTCCAGGTGCGGGTTCATGCGCGTCTCCGGATCGAGGAAGAAGACCTCCAGCAGCCCGGCGGCCTTGCCGGCATACTTGTCCTCCCCCGTGAGGAGGAAGGCCGCGGCCAGCGCCGCCACCGCGTCCCGCAGGTCGCGCACCGCATCCCGGTGGCCGGTGAAGTTTTCCGGATTCGTCTCGCCGTCCCGCTTGATGTAGGGCAGCCCGTCCGGCTTCGCGGGATCGGGCCACCAGTAGTCCCCGTTCGAGTAGAAATCGTTCGGCCCGCCTTCGCTCAGCTTGGCACGGTGGCGCGTGATGGTGAGCGGTTCCAGCGCCAGCGCGGCCTCCGCCGCCGTCAGGATGCGGGCGCGGTCGTGCGCCAGGAATTCCGCCAGCCGCGCCTGCCCGCCCTCCGGCTGCATCCAGCCGGGGCCTGCCTCCGCCACGGTCATCGGGCGGGAAGTCGCGGGTGCCGCCGAAAGTTGGTCGCAGCCCGCGTCCAGCCGCCCTTGCCGCGGCTGTCCGTCGATGTCCCGCTCCACCCCGCGGAAGGTGCCTGCCGCTCCGCGGGCCGGACTCCCCGGTGCGGGCCGCCACAGGCCGTCCTTGTCCCGGCTGAGCATCAGGTCCGCCTGCCGCACCCGCTCGTCGCCCTTGTTGCCCAGATTGCCGGTCCAGCGGTAGCCGCTTCCTTCCCGGCCCCGGCTCAGCACGCCGCCCGCGCGCAGGGAGAAGAGATTGTAGGAAATCTCGATCCCCTCCGGCCGCAGCGTCCGCCCGCCCGTGCCCAGCCCGGCATCCGCATCGATGCAGGTGCCCGCGGCGTTCACGACCGTATTGAAGGCGATCAGGCAATCCTTCGCCCGCACGTAGCCGGTCGGGGGCGTGTCCGGGATGCCGGCGCTGATGCTGAAGGCGTTCCCCGCCACGGAGTCGAGGTAGTTGTTGAGGATCCGGTGGCCTTCCCCGATCACGCGGATGCCGCCGGTGCCGCGCTTGAGATGGCCGAGGAAAAAATTCCCCTCCACCGTGCAGCGGTCCCCGTGGCGCAGCGTCAGCGTGCCGGCGCAATCCCGGAAGGTATTCGCCCGGTAAACATTGTCGCAGGATTTGTTGGAGATGATCTCCAGTTCCCCGTCGCAGCGGTCGAAGAGGTTGTGCTCGATGATCGTGCCGGAAGAACGCGCCGCCTGGTGGCTGTAGCCCACGCGGATCGTCTCGCCGCCGTTCCGCCCCAGCGGCGGGCGGTGGCCGAAATGGTTGTGGTCGAGCCGGTGCCGGTTCGGCGTTTCTTCCGCCTCGATCTGCACCGTC
>CBFGVD010000601.1:0-2135 GCA_965651965.1 uncultured Verrucomicrobiaceae bacterium
CCAACCGCACCAGTCCGACCCGGTGAAATCGACGAGCAGGTCTTTCTTTTCTTCTGCCGCCTGCTTCTTGGCGGCTTCGAAATCATGGGTCCACCCTTCGCCGCCGGCAAAAGCGGAGGTGAAACCGACGGAGGCGGCAAATGCGGCCGCGAACAGGTGTTTGGCTTTCATGAGATGAGGACGGATGCGTCCGGGAACGGTTACAAACGCCCTCTTCAGCGTTTCAGGCTAGGAATTTCCTCCAAATTATTTTGTCGCGCGGGAAAGTGAGGATTCCGGCATCATCCTGTAAGGGCACGCGAACCTGCGCCGGGCCGCGCGGGAAGCGGTCCGCCCGAGGGGGAATCGCAGCGAGTCCGCTCACCCTTTCGTTTCGTGCGGATGCTTCGTTTCATGAAGCTCGTGGAGGTGCTGCTGGTGGCGCCGGTTTGCCTCCGTCTTGTGCTTCTTGTGAAGCTCGTGCTGGGCCTGCTGCTTCCGTTTCGCCTTTGGATTCTTGTCTCCCATGGCTCCTTGGAATCGGGTTCCGGGGAAAATCGCGTGGATTTCCGGGTCCGCCACGGGAAAAAGACATCCCCAATCGAAGCGCTGGCCTGCACGCTTCCACGGTCCGAGCGCGCAAAGCCGGGCTTACGGTGCCAAACGCCGTTGAATGCCCTCACCACGCCCGCTCGCCGCGTTCGTCGTAGGGCAGCCAGAGGAGGGAGACGGAGTCCACGGAGACATTCGCCCGGGTCGGTTTGAGCGTCTCGGTTTCCAGCTCCAGCGCGGCGGGATCGTAGGCTTGGGAAAGCTCCGCGATCCGGGCCTGGAGCTGTTTTTCCATTTCCGCGATCTCCTGCTGCACGGCCTCCACCTTGTCCTCGGCCACGGCCACGTCCTGGTGCTGTTTGTAAGCCGTGGTGCCCTTCGAGATCAGGGACCCGCCGCGGCCTTTCCGCCCGAAGAGGCCGCCGAGCAGCCCGCCGAGCACGGAGACGCCGGCCTGCATCTTCGCGCTCTGCGATTCCGCCTTCTGCAGCGCAAGGGTGCCCTCCGCCGTCTGCAGGCGGCCCTGGAGGGTGGCCAGCTTTTTATCCACCCCCGCCCGGATCTTTTCCACCGCGGCATCCCGGGCCTCGCGGGCCTGCTGCATCAGCCGCGCGCGGAATTCCCCCTCCGACTCGCCGAGCTGGGAAAAAGCCTTCAGCACCGGGCAGGAAAAGACCTCGGCTCGTTCCTCGCGGTAGAGCCATTCCGCGAATTCCTTCTCCACCTGCTTGTAGTTCGCGGCATTCATCGCGAAGCCCGGCAACTCCGCGAAGGCGGCTCCTGCGGCGGGTTCCTTGCCGAGATCCTCCGGCTTGAGCGGCGGGGGCAGGTCCTTGTCCCAATCGATGCCCTCCGGCAGGACGGCATTCACCTTCCGGACTTTCCGGCTGCCGTCCACGCCCATTTTCGCGGAGCTGAAATGGACGGTGCCCACCCGCAGCAAATGCGGGCGGTAGGTGACCTCAGAGGCCTCGCCGGCGGGAGGCGCGAATTTCTCCACCACTCCTGCTCCGACGAGCGGACGCGCGGAAGCCGCCTTCGGGGCCTCCGCCATGCCGGGCATGGCCATGGGATTCGCGGCGGCGTCCGGCTTCCCTGCACCGCCATTTCCGAAGGCCGCGCGCTTCGGATCCATCAGTTTCTTGATCGCCGTGCGGGTGAGCGGGCCGGTGAGGTAGCTCATCACCCAGCGGACGTGGAAGAGCACCGGGTGGTCCTCATGCACGTTGTTCATCAGGAACACGCGGCTGCCCAGGCCGGAGAGCAGCTTTTCCATCTCCCCGCGGTCGAATTTCGCATTCTGCGCGCCCGCGGCCCCTTCCAGGCCGTCGAGCACGCGCAGCTTGTCCCGCTCCGTCTGGAGGCGGCCGAGGAACCAGGTGCCGATGTTCGAGAGCGCCTTGTAGTCCAGATCCACAGGGTTCTGGGTGGCCAGCAGGCAGCCCAGGCCGAAGGCGCGCGCCTGCTTGAGCAGCGTCATCATCGGGCGCTTGCTCGGCGGGTTCGCGGTGGGCGGCAGGTAGCCGTAGATCTCATCCATGTAGAGCAGCGCCCGCAGGGAGGTGGTGCCGCCCTGCGAGCGCATCCAGCCGAGCGTCTGGTTC
>CBFGVD010000602.1:0-2128 GCA_965651965.1 uncultured Verrucomicrobiaceae bacterium
GGAAATACGCCGCGAGGAGCCCGGCGCCTAGAACGCCGCGCGCGCTCCGGCGGACTCTTCCCGCGCGAGCGACGCCGGGATGACCCCGGCCCGCGGTCCCGCCCGCCGGATCGGGAAAGCCGTTTTCCCGGCGCGCCCGATCCCCCCGATGCGGGGCCGATTGAAAATTTGCAATCGGAAGCGGCGGCATCTAACCTGAAAGATTGCCTATGAAAACACAACTGACCCTGATCTTACGTTTATCAGTAGCGGCGGCCGCCGGCGTCCTTTTGAGCAATTGCGCTCACGAGCCCGTCACGCAGGCGAATGCCGCCCATGCCAGCGGCAGCCGGATCGCGGCGGATTCCCGCGCCGCGCTCGATAGCTTGTACGCTTCCAATCCCTCCGCGCGCCGCCTGGGCCGGAAGGCTGCGGGCGTCCTCGTCTTCCCCCACATCATGAAAGGAGGGCTCATGGTCGGCGCGGAGGCCGGTAACGGCACGCTCTTCGGCAAGGATCGCGCCGTGCGCGGCTACTACCAGACCGCCGGTGCTTCCTGGGGCTTGCAGGCGGGCGTCCAGAAATATGGCTATGCCCTGTTCCTGATGAGCCCCTCGGACGTCGCCAATCTCGACCGGGCAGCCGGGTGGGAGGTCGGCAGCAGCCCCAGCCTCGTCGTCGTGGACCGGGGAGCCGCCGCCACCCTCTCCACCACCACCATCGAGAAAGGTGCTTACGCCTTCATCTTCGACCAAAAGGGCCTGATGGGCGGTATCAGCCTGAAGGGCTCGAAGATCACCCGCATCCAACCGGGAAACTGAGGCTTCCGCGCGGGACATGCCCGGGCGATCCGGAAGGATCCCCGGGCTTCTTGCAGGGCCGTTTCAAGGCTGGGGGCGGAGCAGGTTCTTGTGGATTTTCCCGTCCTTCATGATCACGGCGAGATTGTTCTCCGGATCCGCGAGAATCTCCAGGTCCTCCAGCGGATTGCCCTCCACCAGCAACAGGTCTGCCAGCGCCCCTTCCTCCACGGTGCCGAGCTTGCCGGGATAGGGATTCCGCTCGCCGCACATGGCCAGCAGTTCCGCGTTGTCCGCCGTTGCCATCCTGAGCACTTCCGCCGGGCTGTACCAGCGGGAGAGGGCAGCCAGTTTCCGGCCCTGCGCCGCCGCGTTGCCGGGGCTGAAGAGCACGTCGGTGCCGAAGGCCGTGCGGATCTTGTATTTTTTCGCCAGCCGGTAGGCGTTGTCCGTCCCGGCAAACATTTTCAGTTGCTTGATCCGGTTCGGCGAACCCTCCGGAAAGGTGGAAGGGGTCGCGGGATCTTCCATGAAGGGTTGCAGGCTCCACCAGATCTGTTTCTCCGCCAGGAGCCGGGCGGTCTCCTCGTCGATGAGCTGGCCGTGCTCCAGGCACTTCACCCCTGCCTCCACCGCCCTGCGGATCGCCGCGGGCGTGTAGGCATGCACCGTCACGTAGGTGCCCCAATTCTCCGCGGCGCTCACCGCGGCGGCGATCTCGGGCCCCGTGTACTGGGTGACGTCGAGCGGATCGTAATTCGAGGACACCCCGCCGCCCGCCATCAGCTTGAGCTGTGTCGCCCCTTGCCGCAGTTGCTCGCGGGAGCGTTTCAGCACTTCGTCCGCCCCGTCCGCGATGATCGTCATCCCGGCTTTTTCCATGTAGCTCAGCGGCGCGGCCGGATCCGCCGGCACCTCCGTGGGCATGCGGAAATCGCCGTGACCTCCGGTCTGGGAAATGGTCGCCCCGGAGGGGTAGATCCGCGGGCCCGCGTGCAGCCCCTCGTCGATCGCGCGTTTCAGGCTCATCGTGGCCCCGCCCATGTCCCGCACCGTCGTGAAGCCCCGCATCAGTTGCCTCTCGGCGGCTTTCGCCCCCACCAGGTTCACATAGGCGCTGTCAGAGGTCAGGGCGCTTGTCAGCGGGATGCTCTCCATCATCAGGTGCACGTGGGCATCGATCAGTCCCGGCATCAGGGTCCGCCCGCCGCCGTCGATCAGCACCGTATCCGCCCGCCGGTCCGTCGGGATCGGCTCCGCGGAGATCCGCTCGATCTTGTTCCCGCGGACGAGGACGTTCGCCGGCCCGGACAGGGTGGTGCCGGTCCCGTCGAAGATGCGGACGTTCT
>CBFGVD010000603.1:0-2107 GCA_965651965.1 uncultured Verrucomicrobiaceae bacterium
GGACCCGCATCGCCGCCGGGCTGTGCGAGCCGCTGTCCATCGAGCAGGTCGGCGGGACGCTGCAGGTCTTCACGCGCAACGGCATCATCCGCCTCCACGACACGAATGGCGACGGAGAGACCGATTTCTACCGGAATCACAGCAGCCTGGTGCATCACACGACCAGTACCCGCGGCTATCCGCTGGACATGGAGGTGGATGGGGAAGGCCGTACCTGGTGCTCCACCGGGGGGATCGTGACGGACTCGAAAACCCTCACCAACAAGGCCCCCTCCAATCCCCACAGCGGGGCGATCCTGATGATCTCCGCGGACGGGAAAAAGCTGGAGACCATCGCCTCCCACGCACGGGAGCCCTTCTTCGCCCGCGATCCCGAGACGGGACGCATCATGATGACGGAACAGCAGGGGCACTGGGTTCCCTCCTCGGGCTCGTTTCCGGTCGTGCCCGGATCCGGCTTCGGCTACGGCGGCCGGGGCGAGCCTGCGCCCCCCGCGGTGTGGATCCCGCATGACCAGGATAATTCCTCGGCTTCGCCCCTCTGGGTGCGGGGCAGCGCCTTCAAGTCCTGGGAGGGCGGGGTGCTGGACCTTTCCTATGGCACCGGGCGTCTTTTCCTGGTGCGGCCCGGGGTGAAATGGCCCGCCAGGGAAGGGGCGGTGATCCCCCTGGAGATCGAAACCGGCCTGCCGGTCCTGCACGCGCGCATCCACCCGGAAGACGGCTCGATCTGGCTGGCGGGCTTCCGCATCTACGATTCTCGGGTGGAGGAGCTGGAGGGGATCGGCCGCCTGCGCGCCACCGGCGAGACGGGTGCCGTTCCCGTGGATGCACGCGTGGTGCAGGAAGGCGTGGTGCTCCATTTCGAAGCCCCGCTCGATCCCTCCTCCGTGAATCCGGCCGCCGTGCAAGCCAAGGAATGGCAGTACCGCCGCAGCTCCGGCTACGGGTCCCCGCGCTTGAAGCGGGATGGCAAGAACGGCTTCGATCCGGTGGCCACCGGCGAGACCTTCCTTTCCAAGGACGGGAAGAGAGTCTTCATCCATATCCCCGGCTTGAAACCGACGATGCAGCTCGAGATCGCCCATCGTTTCGCCGTGAAAGGGGCGGAGGCGGAGCCGCGGTTCGTGTTCTTCACCGTATCCGATCCCCCGCCCGCGGCCTGGGCGGACCTCGGGTTTGCGCCCCCGCGGCTGGATGGCGCGAAGGCCGCGGTGCATGCCGCGGCGGCGGATGCCGCCCCCACGGCGGAAGCGGGCAAGGAGCTTTCCACGCGCTACGGCTGCATCGCTTGCCATTCCATCGACGGGAAACAGGAAGGCCACAGCGGCCCCACCTGGAAGGGCCTGCACGGCTCGAAGCGCATTTTCACGGACGGCAGCAGCCGCGCCGCGGACGATGCCTACCTGATCGAATCAATGGTCGAGCCGAACAAGGTGATCGTGAAAGGCTACGCCCTCGGGATGGGCAGCTATTCGGGCGTCCTCAGCGAGGCGGAGATGCGGAGCATCGTGCTCTACATCGAGTCCCTGAAGTAAAAGCGGGAGCGCGGACTTCAGTCCGCTTGGATGTCCGGCAGAGCGAGGGCGATGCATGAAGAGAATTTCCCGTAGCTCCGGCGGACTAAAGTCCGCGCTCCCGAGGCCCGCACCTCCGCAACCGCGGGCCTCATGGCGGGTTTCCCCTTGATCCTTGCTCCATCCGGGCAAGCTTCGACCTTCAAGCCCATGGCCACGATCACCCGTCTCCACGTCAACGGCCGCGAAGCCGCCCTCCGGGCGGATGCGGAGAAGCCCCTGCTCCACGTGCTGAGAGAGGAACTCGGCCTCACCGGCTGCAAGCCCGGCTGCGGCGAGGGCCAGTGCGGGGCCTGCACGGTGCTGGTGGATGGCAAGCCGCAGCGTTCCTGCCTGATGCAGGCGGGCAGCGTGGGGGAGGGGAAGATCCGCACCATCGAGGGGCTGGAGCAAGGAGGCGAACTGCATGCCGTCCAGCAGGCATTTCTCGATGAGGACGCCATGCAGTGCGGCTACTGCACCTGCGGCATGATCCTTTCCGCGGTGGCCCTGCTGGAAGAACACCCCTCGCCGGACGAAGAGCAATTCCT
>CBFGVD010000604.1:0-2105 GCA_965651965.1 uncultured Verrucomicrobiaceae bacterium
CCCGGACTTCGAATTCGCAGTCGAACTTCACCTTCTTGTCGAGGGTGCAGATCACCTGGTCCTTGTTGACCACTTCGTAAATGTTGTCGTCCTGGATGTCGCCGGCGGTCACGACGCCGTCCTTCTCGACCTTGATGGTCAGGATGCGGGCTTCCTTGTCGTGGTGTTTGAACTTCACCTTCTTCAGGTTGAGGATGATGTCGGTGACATCTTCCACCACGCCCGGGAGGCTGGAGAACTCGTGCTGGACCCCGGCGATGCGGACGGAAGTGATGGCGGCACCCTCCAGGGAGCCGAGCAGCACGCGGCGCAGCGAGTTGCCGAGGGTATGCCCGTAGCCGCGCTCGAAGGGCTCGGCGGTGAACTGGGCGTAGGTCTCGGTGGCGGTGTCCTCGTGCTTGACGAGGCGGTTGGGGAGCTCGAATCGAGCGAGTTTCGTGGCGGACATGGTAGTTTTCGGTAGCCGGGTTACCCTCCTGCGAGCGGCGGCACGGACGTTTTCACGATATGCCAGGAGGACCTACGGCGGCTTTGCGGGGCTCGCGCGGGCGGGGACTAAAGGAGAACGCCCCGGGATTGGCAACGAATTTTTTCGCGCACGGAAAGGAGACAAAAAGCCTTCAAATACGGCATTTCACGCAATCTCTAACATTTCCCAAACAAAAATCGTGTGGCCATCCAGCGAAATCGGTGGCATGCTGCAATATGAATGCTCTCGAAAGTGGTCCAGCGATGAAATCGAAGCGCAACCTGACCCGGTTCACCTACGAGAACACGGCGTTCCAAGGCTGGAGGCTCTGTCTCAGCCGGGGAGGGGTTACCTTCACCAAGTATTTTTCGGACAAACAGTACGGCGGCGGCCGCAAGGCGCTGGATGTGGCGGAAAAGACGCTCGGCGATTTGAAAAGCCTCTTGGACAGCTCCAAGCGGGTGAACGGGCGGCTGAGCAATGTCACCGTCAAAAAGGCCGAAAAATTGCTGGGCGGTAGCTGACAACCGTTCGGTCGCGCTAGATTCCAGTTTTCAGGTCGGGCAGGGGGGAAATTTCCATCATGCCGCGGCTTGCGCGAGCCGCCGGGCTCGCTTGTGTGGGGCATGCCCGCCCCATACCGCCTCTCGATCCACTGGTTCCGCCGGGATTTGAGGATTCTGGACAATACCGCGCTCCACCGGGCCTCCGGAAGCTCCGGATCCGTGCTCCCGGTGTATATCCTGAGCGATTGGAAGGAGCAGCACCTGTGGACCGGGCCGGGACGGCAGGCTTTTCTGTGCGGCAGCTTGGCCTCCCTGGCGAAAAATCTGGAAACCGCGGGCGGGCGTCTGGTCCTCCGCTGCGGCCCTGCGGAGCGGGAGTTGGAGAAGCTGATCCGGGAATCCGGCGCGGAAGCGCTCTTTTTCAACCGCGACCCGGATCCCTTCGGCCGTGCGGTGGAGGCGAAAGTGGAAGCTCTCTGCCGGAAACTGGGAGTCGCCTGCGAATCCTGCCACGATGTCACGCTCCACGGTCCCGAGGAAGCGCTGACTCAGGAAGGGAAGCCCTACCGGGTTTTCACTCCCTACAGCCGCTGCTGGTTCGCCCTGGAAAAGCCGGCTCCCCTTCCGAAGCCGGGCGACCTGCGGACCCCTCCGGAAATTCCCTCCCTATCCCTGCCGGATCTTTCCCATTGGAATCTCCCCGAAAACACCGCCGACATCCCGGAGGCCGGGGAAAGGGCCGCGCTGGACCGCTTGAAACACGCCACGGAAAACATCCTGGCAAACTACAAGCGCAAACGGGACATCCCGGCCGAGCCGGGCACTTCCCGGCTTTCCCAGGATCTCCGCTTCGGACTGCTCTCTCCGCGCACCATCCATGCCCGGGCGATGAAGGCCCGGGCCACCGCGGACACCGCCGGGCGGGAAGGGATCGACACGTTCATCAAGGAATTGGCATGGCGGGAATTCTACATGGCCATCCTTTGGCACTTCCCGAACGTGCTGGAGGAGGAATTCAACCCCGAGTGGCGCGGCCTTCCTTGGGAAGCCCCGGAAGAAAAATTCGAAGCCTGGAAGCAAGGCCGCACCGGCTTCCCCCTGGTGGATGCAGGGATTCGCGAGCTTCTGGC
>CBFGVD010000605.1:0-2086 GCA_965651965.1 uncultured Verrucomicrobiaceae bacterium
TCCTCCCCTTCTCCGGCACTTGCCTTGCTGCCGCGGTGCTGGTCGAAGATCAGGTTCCGCTCCGGGAACTTCCGGTCTCCGGTCATTGCCTCCAAGGTTTCCTTTTTCACATCCAGGTCGATCCAGTGGACGTGGTTCATCTCCGGCTCGTTGCCGAGCCGGACATTGAAATTCTCCGGCCAGCGGATCCAGCGCCAATAGCCGACGCGATAGAAGGGCCGGCGCAGGGAGGGCACCCACACCGCGCGTTCGTGGAAGATTTCCTCAAGCCTGTGGCTGGTCTCCCGGATCTCATCCAGGCTGCGGGCGTTGCGGTTCGCCTCCAGGAGCTTGTCCACTTCGGGATCGGCGAAGACGCTGATGTTGTTGGTCATCGGCCGCGGCTTCTTCGTGCCGGGTTCGTAGGCGTCCTTCGAGTGGAAGCCCTGGTAGTAGTCCGGAAAGGGAAGCTGGTTCTGGAAGCCGGTGAAGGCGATCTCGTGTTCCTTGCGTGAGACTTTCTGGAAGGAGGCCGTGGGATCCATCGCCTCCAGCTTGTATTCCACCCCGGCGCGCAGGGCTTCCTCCTTCAGGCGCAGCAGCACCGTGTTCCACAGGGGGATCCGCGGGTAGCTGATGGTGAAGGAAAGCCGCCGGCCCCGGGCATTCCGCAGCACGCCGTCCGGCCCCTGTTCGGTGTAGCCGGCGCGGGCGAAGGCCTCGCGCGCCAGCGCGACGGAGAAGGGCCGCGTCCGCAGGGTCGGGTGGGACATCTCGCCGTAGCCCTCGTTCAGCAGGTGCAGGCGCTGGGCGTCGCCGCGGAAATCGAGGTCGATGATCTTCTGCCAGTTGCTGGCGTGCTGGAGGCCGATCCTTACATCCAGGTTGTCCAGCGGCGGGCGGCTGAGATTGAAATACAGCCCGCGGGAGACCGCCGGGTACTCGTTGAAGAAGGTCGCCTTCTCGATGTAGCCGTTGAAGACATCCGGCACCTCGGTTTTTTCATACCAGTGCCGCGCGTCGGAGAGCATGTACACGTCGATGTCCCCGCGCAGGAAGAGCTGGAAGACCTTTTCCTCGTCCCGCACCTGGATGTATTCGATGCGGTCGGGATTGAAGCGGTATTTGAA
The DNA here is from genome assembly GCA_965651965.1 of uncultured Verrucomicrobiaceae bacterium. Taxonomy (GTDB): domain Bacteria; phylum Verrucomicrobiota; class Verrucomicrobiia; order Verrucomicrobiales; family Akkermansiaceae; genus Haloferula. The sequence goes on from CBFGVD010000605.1 coordinate 1,110, forward strand.
GTATTTCTTGTCCTTCGCCCACCAGTCCTGGACCCGGGTCAGGGCAATGGAGCGGCCTTTCAGGATATCCTCCTTGCGGATGCGGTATGCCCCGGTGGTCGGGCGCGGGCGCCAGGCGTAGCGCGACTCGAAATCGGGCCCGAACTCGCGGTAGAATTCCTCCTGGAAGGGCGCGATGAAACCGGCGAAGCCCGCGGCCAGCGGCTTCGGATTGGCCAGGCGGATGCAGAGATAGTCCTTCCCGTAGCTGGCGATGCCCCAGTACTGCTCCCCGTAGTAAGCGCGGTAGAAGGGCTCGGTGAGGTAGGGCGAAAGATAGACGTAGAAGGTCATCATCCAATCGCCGGAGGTCACCTCGCGGCCGTCGGACCACTTCGCGTCGTCATCGATATGGAAATAGACGGTCTGCCCGTCTTCCGCCACGGCCCAGCGGTCGGCGATCAGGGGGATGACCGCGCCGGTCTCCGGATGGAAGCTGGTGAGCGAAAGCTCGATGTCGTCCCAATGGTAGCTGCGGAAGGAATTGTTCGCCTCCCGCCCGCAGGCGCGGATCGTGGGCGGGTAGCCGCCGCCGGGGATGTAGCTGTGGAAGGTGCCGCCCTTTTTCGCCTCCGGCGAACCGAGTTCCGGTTCGTCCAGATTCGTGGTCCATTGCAGATTTTCCGGCAGGTCCGCCTCGGTGAAAAACTCGAAGTAATCCGGCCGCTCCAGGCGGCGGCGGGTATCGTCCAGTTCACGCTGCTTCTCCGCCCGCTCCGCTTCGGGGATCTCCCCTGCCAGGGCGGTTTCCAGTTCCGCCTTCCGCTTGGCCAGCTTTTCCGCCACTTCCCCGTTGTAGCGCTTGTAAAAGGCCTCCCGTTCGGCGGTGTTGTCGTAGGGTTCGGCCTCCGCGCCCTGCTTGCAGGAAGGAGCGGCGACCCATACCAGGGCCGCGATGGCTGGCATGAGGAATCGCGTCATTGGTAGGTGGTGAATTT
>CBFGVD010000606.1:0-2085 GCA_965651965.1 uncultured Verrucomicrobiaceae bacterium
GCGCTGCATGCGGGGGATGAGCTCCTCCGGGGTGAAATTCTTCGAGCCGTTGAAGACCATGTGCTCCAGGAAGTGGGCCAGCCCCTGCTGGTCATCCGCCTCCATCAGCGAGCCCGCGGCGATGTGCAGGCGCAGGGAAACGCGGCCCGGCGGCTCGGCATTCGGGTAAACGATGTAGCGCATGCCGTTCGGCAGCTTGCCGAAGAGCGCCTTCGGATCGGCCGGGATATCGCTCTGCTCCTGCGGCCAGGTCTTCGCCGGGGCCTCCTTCGCGGCGGTGTCCGTCTTGACCGTCGGCGCGGGGGCGGGGGGCTCTTGCTCAGCTTCCTTTCCCGCGGCGGCCGGCGCCTCCTCCTCCGCCGGGGGCGGGGCGGGCGGCGGGGCCTCCGGGCTGCGGATGAGCAAAAAGGCCGCCACGGCGGCAAGCAGGAGACTGAGGACGAGTGGCGCGGGGTTCCGCATGGTGCTGCGAGGCTGGATTGGCGGGGCCGGGATTGGCAACGGTGAAAGCGCCGCCGGCACCGGCGATTTTTTCCGAAGATTTGGAAGAATCGGTATTGCAAAAATCCGCGGGTCGTGATGCTTTCGCGGCCCGCCGTTCCGGCGGGGCAAAAATACAGATGCGCGCGTGGCGGAATTGGTAGACGCGCTAGATTCAGGTTCTAGTGGGGGCAACCCCGTGGAGGTTCGAGTCCTCTCGCGCGCACCATCTGATGTTCAATAAGTCCCGAAGCTGAGAAGCTCCGGGATTTTTGTTAGGCTGGAATGCCTGTTCCGTTTTGTTCCGCTGAGATGCATGTATGAGTCCAGCGCCTAGCCGGCCTTGAGAAAGGCGGCCAGGACGCTCGCCTTGTCCGGTGCCGAAACCGGACCTGTCATACCTTGGCCTTTACGGGCAAAAGCGATGGAAGATGTCCCGCATCGCTTCAAACGGGCTGGTAATGCAAAATTTGCAAAACCACGCATTCCGCAATATTTCGGATTGTAGGATTGTTAGAGGCCAAATAGATGAGGGTGTCAATGGAACAGTTATGCAACGGCTGTTCCGTGCTTCACTGCTATCACCCTTACCCACCTTGCATGAACTCCATGTCCTGTCCTCGTCGTGGCCTGAAACGCTTGATTCTCGCCGCGTCCCTCGCAATCGCTTCGCCCGCATTCAGCGCCATTGTTTTCAATAACGGCGATCTGGCCGGAACCACCGGCTATGGCAATGCTCCGACCGGGTGGTCGGGAATCCCCAATGGTACCGCTTGGTCCGAGGCCGAAACGGCGGATGGGTCGGCACCGATCCTCATGGGGCCCACCGGGCCGAATGTCGGGGTCGGTTACTTCGGCGTCCCTCACTCGGGCAGCACCTTTGCCGGTGGCATTTACCGGGAGATTTCGGGCAATACTTACCAACAAGGAATCCAGCAGGCCGTCGGCGGCTTCACGGTGGGTGAAACTTACACTTTCAGCTTCTTCCAGGCGGTGGTGGGATACAGCGGTGCCCAGGATGATACCGGCAGTTGGAAGGTTTTCGCCAATGGGGAATTGATCGCGACAACGATCCCGAGCACCACCACGGTGGCTTGGAATGCTCCGGACAAGGCTCCGATCTGGGAGGAGCGCTTTGTGACCTTCACCGCTACCGCGGAGACCATCAATTTCGGGTTTCTTGCGTTCGATCCCGAGGGTCTTGGAACTATTGCCGAAGACGGGGTGATGATGGGCATCGACACTTTCTCCGAGGTCACGCCCGTGCCGGAACCGGCTGCGGTTCTGCTCGGTGCGGTCGGGCTTCTCGGGCTGATGCGTCGCCGCCGGATCTGAGGGAGGGACCGTGATTGTTCTTCCGCTCGAAAGCCGTGCTCCTTCGATGGAGCACGGCTTTGTTTCGGGCAATGCCGGCAAAGGAGGGTGTCGAATGGCAGGGACTGCACGGCACCGGCACGCCACGGTTGCTGGCACGACTGTTCTCCTCCGGTTATCTGAGTAAGGTTAGCCGGAGTAAAAGGTCAGAACACATTGACCGAGGCAGAGGGACCTCTAGGCTGAATCGACATTCAGACTGGTACTTTTTGCCGGGCCTTGATTCAAACT
>CBFGVD010000607.1:0-2064 GCA_965651965.1 uncultured Verrucomicrobiaceae bacterium
CCAGCTCCGCCACCTGCGTGAAATCCCTCGAATCCCGCGGGGGAAGAGCCGCGTTCACCGTCAACAGCGGCACCTGTTCCCGCGTATGGTCCGTGCCGGAGTGATAGGGGTCGTTCCCGTGGTCCGCGGTGATGACCAGAAGGTTCCTGCCGATCTCCGGCAGGAATTTTCCCAACCAGGCATCGAATTCCCGCAGGCAAGCGGCATACCCCGCCGGGTCCCGCCGGTGCCCGTAGAGGGAATCGAAGTCCACCAGGTTCGCGAAGACGAGGTGGGAATAGCCGCGCCGCTCGTACCACAGGCCTTCGATCACCGCCATGCCCTCTTTGTTCGACTTCGTCGGGTGGGACTCGGAAATGCCGGAGCCCGCGAAGATGTCCGCGATCTTGCCCACGCCGATGGTCCGGATGCCCGCCGCCTGCAGGCGGTTCAGCACCGTTTCCGGCGGTTTCAACGAGTAGTCGTGGCGGTTTCCCGTGCGCTGGAAATCCGCCGCGGACGCGCCCAGGAAGGGCCGCGCGATCACCCGCCCGATGCGGATGCCGCGGCGGTCCAGCACCTCCCGCGCGCGCCGGCAGAGCGCGTGGAGCTTTTTCAAGCCGTAGCGCTCCTCGTGCGCCGCGATCTGCAGCACGGAGTCCGCGCTGGTATAAACGATGGGCAGGCCGCCGCGCAGGTGCTCCTCGCCCAGTTCCTTCAGGATCTCCGTGCCGGAGGCGGCACGGTTGCCCAGAAAGGGTCCGCCGATTTCATCCAGCAGGTCCTGCGGGAAGCTCGTGAAGGTCTCGAAGGGCTCCGCCTGCACGCAGCCCGCGAGTTCCCAGTGGCCGGTGGTGGTGTCCTTGCCTGCCGAGGCTTCGCTCATTTTCGCCGCCGCGGAGCCGGGGAAGGGCGGGGGATTTTCCCGCCCGAGCAGGCCGTAAAGGCCGAGGCTCGCGAGGTTTGGGAGTTCCAATCCCTCCCGTTCCAGGAGATGCCCCAGCGTGTCCGCGCCTTCATCGCCATAGGCGGCGGCGTCCTCCGCCCCGCCGCAGCCTGCGGAATCCAGCACGATCACCAGCGCGCGTTTCATGCCCGGAGCTTACTCCATGCGGCTTCCCCGTGCTCCAGTGAAATTGTCCGGTTCCCGCCCTCTTCATAGTAAGAAATATGAACAAAATTTTTGAATAAAGCCGCTGCTATGGCATCCAATGCTCAATTAATCGCTGGCGGAGCGCGGCATCCGGCTGCAATCGCTAGTATATTGCCTCTCAACCTCCTGAACCCATGGGACTCGACAAACTTACCAACAAGCTCCAGGAAGCACTCCAGGCCGCCCAGCGGCTGGCGTCGAAATCGGCGCACCCGGAACTGAAGGGCACCCATCTTCTCCTCGCCCTGCTCCAGCAGGAGGGGGGCATCCTCGTGCCCATCCTGCAAAAGGCGGGGGTGGACCTCACCCGGCTGAAGGCCGCCGTGGCCGCCGCGCTTGCCCGCGAGCCGAGCCAGCAGGGCGGCACCACCCAGCCGCAGATCAGCTACGGCCTGCGCGCCACTCTCGATGCCGCGGACGAGGTCCGCGAAGCCATGGACGACGACTTCCTGAGCGTGGAGCACGTCCTGCTCGGCGCGCTGAAGGCGGATTCCCCCGAGGGCAAGCTGCTCAAGGAAGCCGGGCTGGATGAAAAGAAGGCCCGCAAGGCGATCGAGGACGTCCGCGGCCCGCAGAAAGTCACCGACCAGGATCCCGAGGGCAAATACCAGACCCTGGAGAAATACGGCACGGACCTGACCGCCCGCGCCCGGGAAGGGAAGATCGATCCCGTGATCGGCCGGGACAACGAGATCCGCCGCGTGATGCAGGTGCTCTCCCGCCGCACGAAGAACAACCCCGTGCTGATCGGCGAGCCGGGCGTGGGGAAGACCGCCATCGTGGAGGGCCTCGCCCGCCGCATCGTCTCCGGCGACGTGCCGGACTCGATGAAGGACAAGCGCATCATCGTGATGGACATCGGCGGCATGCTCGCCGGGGCGAAGTACCGCGGCGAATTCGAGGAGCGCCTGAAGGCTGTCCTCAAGGAAGTC
>CBFGVD010000608.1:0-2062 GCA_965651965.1 uncultured Verrucomicrobiaceae bacterium
CCGCGGCCATGGTGGATCGCTATGAAAACGATCACCATGCTATTGCTGATGGCGGGCCCGCTCTCCGCCTACACGCTCCACGAATGGGGTACCTTCACCACCGTTTCCGGCTCGGACGGCGTGCTGCTGGCGGGTCTGGAGCGGGAGGAAGCTCCCCTGCCGCTCTTCACCTACTCCCATTACGGGCTGGAGAACGGGAACGTGCCTCGCGTGAACGGCCTTGTCGCGAAAGGCATCGGCCGCCGCCCGGTCGCCGGGGTGACGGTGAAAATGGAAACCCCGGTGATTTATTTCCACTCGGACAAAGCCTTCGACGTGAAGGTGAAAGTGGAATTCAACGGAGGCACGATCAGCCAGTGGTATCCGGACCGCAGCGGGGGAGAAAAGCTGCCTTACCTACCGGATCCGATCGTCCAGACCCCGGGATTCATGAAAAGCCGGATCCTCGACTTCTCGCGGCACCGGAAAGGCTTCATCGAGTGGCAGGCGCGCGTCCTCTCCCCGGAGGAATCCCGCGACACCATCCTCTTCAAGCCCGGCGAATCCCTGCACTGGATGCGCCCGCGCGTGCCGGAGGCCAATGCCGTCCGCATGCCGAACGGGGAAACGGAAGGCTTCCTCTTCTACCGCGGCATCGGGGCCTTCGATCCCGGCCTCGTCACCACGGTCGATAGCGGGGGTACCCTGAGGCTTGAGAACCGGACCGGCGGCGATCTCCCCTTTGCCTTCGTTTTTGAAAAGCAAGGGGCGGTCACAAGCTGGAAAGCGCTCCGCAAAGGGCTGCCCGCGGGAGAAACCGCGGAAATCCCGCGCGAGTCCCTGGAAAGCCTGCCGGAGGCCGCGGCTCGGGCCTACCCCGCACCCCTGCCGGAAACGGTGTACCGCGAAATGGTCGCGGGATTGACGGCGACCGGCCTGCTCCCGAGCGAGGCCACCGCGATGGTGGAAACCTGGTGGGACAGCTACTTCGCCGCCGAGGGCCTGCGCGTCTTCTGGGTGGTCCCGGCCGCCAAAACCGAGGCAATCCTTCCCCTCCAAGTGAGTCCGCGGCCATCCTGCCACTGGAAGTCTCCCCCGCCCCGGAGAAACAGGTCCGCGTGCTGGTGGGCCGGAGCGAGGTGCTGCGACCGGAAAAGGAGCAACAATGGCTGGCCCTGGCCGGCAGCGGCAAGGAGGACGAGCGCGCCCTTTGGGAACACGTCTGCCGGACCGATCGCTTCGGCCTGGCCTACCGCCAGCGGGTGGAATCCCTGTCCGCCACGGCGGCGCGGAAATGATCAGGCCTTCGCTCCCAGTGCCGGGAGGAGTTCCTTGCGGATCAGCGAAATGGAACGCCTGCGGATCTTCTCCTGCCGCTTCAGCAGGATCTTCCATGCCACCCGCGTGGTGGCGCGGGTGAAGCCGCGCTCGCCCAGCCACAGGGCCAGCACTTCCAGGTCGTTCTCCTCCCCCAGGTTGTCCGCGAGTTTCTCCGCTTCCGGCCGGCCCGGGGGCGAGAGCTCCGGGGCCACGAGCGCGAGACCGCCGAGCCAGGCCTTCGCGGCCTTGCGGCAATCGTGGAAATCCTTGTTGTCCACCCGCTGGAGCGCGCGCCCGAGGCGCTTCTTCATCTGCTTCTTCAGTTGGCGGGTTCCGGCCTCGGCGAGCTGTGCCGTCTCCTCCTCCCCGCGGGCCTCCAGGCGGCTCCGCACCTGGCCGAGCGCGGCCAGCGACCAATCGATCGCCTCCTGCGGCGGCCTGCGGGCCGCGGCGTGGGCCTCCAAGGCCAGCATCGCCGCGATCGCCGCCTCCGCGGAAGCCGGGGCCGCGGCAGGGATGCCGAGAAAATCCCAGGTTTTCGCCCGCACCACTGCATCCCGGGAAGCTCCCAGCATGCGCCCGATCACCGCGATCCAGCGAATGCAGGGCTTCGCTTCGCCGATGATGGCGAGCCCCCCGCGCAGGCGCTTGCCGAGCTTGCGGACCTCGTGGATTTCATCCGCCACCCGGCCGTGCGAGTCGTTCAGCCCGGTCAGAAGGCGCTCCATGTCCTGGCATGCCTTGATCAGATTCCCGCGCGCGG
>CBFGVD010000609.1:0-2032 GCA_965651965.1 uncultured Verrucomicrobiaceae bacterium
CGGGAAGCCGGTGACTGGAGCGCGGATGGCAGCCTCTCGCCCGCCGATTGCGGGACATACGATTTCTTCGGCGCTTCCATCGAAATGGAGGGGGATACCGCGCTGATCGCCGCCGTGCAGGGCGGCGTGCACTCCGGCCTGGGCAAGGTCTATGTGTACGAGCGCCATGCCGGGGCCTGGAATCTCGCGCAGCGGCTCGATTGCCCGGTCTCCGCGGACATGGGCCTTTTCGCGAATTTCGGCGGCATCATGTCCCTGGAAGGCGGACGGGCCGCGATCGGCGCGCCCAGCGCAGGCATGGGCGGCTGCGCCTTTCTCTACCTGAAACGGGACGGCCTCTGGACCCCGGCCAAGCAACTGCTGCCGCCCTACGACGTCGGCACACACGGCGGCTATGCCCGCGGGCTCGCGTTGCTGGGGGACACCCTGCTGGTGGATAGCTATGAGGAAGACCCGGATTCGGACGCCTATGCTCCCCATCAGCGCAGCCGGGACCGGGTGGAGGTGCGGGAGCTTCTGGAGGGCGAAGGCCCGGAAACCCTTCTGATCCGCGCCGCGAGCTTTGACGACGGGGACGAGCAGATCAGCCGGGCGGAATGGGACGCCTACCTGCCCGCGTTGAAATCCACGCGCAAGCTCTTCGACCTCATCGATGCGGATGCCTCCGGCCACTTGACCTACCCCGAGCTGGCCGCCATCCGCGGTGCGCGCGGGATACCCGCTCCCTACAAGCTCTGGCTGGAACGCCTGAGCCTGGCCGCGGAGCTGGATGCGGACGGCAATCTCCTGCTCTCCCGCGCCGAAATCCTGCCGCTATGGATGCCCGGCCAGGGCAAGGCGGTGGATGCCTTTATCAAGCGCCTGCGCGTTTACAACCCGGAGATCATCTCCCTGAAGCAATGGATCGCGGGCAAGAAGCTGCCTTCCGCCGCGAAATACGCCGCCGCGAAAAAGCTGCGGGCCTCCCGGGCCGCGGCCGCGGCGGAAATCGACGGCGATTCCGACGGGAATATCACACGCGAGGAATTCGCCGCCCTCTTCCCTTCCGGCACGAAGCCGGCGAAGGTGGATGCCTTCTGGCGCGCGGCCACCGCCACGCCAAAGAAAGGCACCCCGCCCGCCGGGATCTCTACCGCAGCCTTCATCGAGGCCCGCAAGTTACCGAAACTGCCGCAGTAGGATCCGCCGGGTGGGTATCTTTAGATCATCCACGCGCTCTGGAACCGTTGTTTCTCTTTACCCACCAAGCAAGCGAATGCAGTCCCGCCGCCAGGCCCGACCAGCACACGATATAAATCACCCCGACCGCAAACAGAGGACCATCGGCAAAGCACTTCAAGTAGGCGAGCTGCCCCAGCAACAAGCCGCCAAACACCCGTAGCCAGCGGTTTTCCCCGCCGATCAGCCCCGAAGCCGCTCCTACGGCAGCATTCAAAAATGCCAAATAGATCATCCCGTTTCCGGCCCGCTCATCCCATGGCTCCACCTCGCCGAAAAGGCGATACCCGCTGAGCCAGATGAAAAAGCCGGAAACGGCATACAGTCCGAAACCCGCCAGCCTGTTGATCATTCCGAATAGCCCATAGAGGGCCGGTATCGAAATGCAAGGATTTGCCGCCCCTCTTCCCCGCCAGGACGAAGCCGGGTAAGGCGGATGTCTTCCGGCGCGACGGAGGGACGGCGAGGGAATGCCCCGTCTCTTGCAAAGGAGGGGGCATTCCTGGGTCCGGGAGGCATGGCAGCTACCGCACGCTGAAATCCAGGCGCGCGAAGCGCCGGTCCGTGGTCATGGGGACGAGCATCTCTTGAATCCGGTAGCCGACCTGGCTGATCAAATCCGATCGATCGACGATCTGAAAGGAAGGGGGCACGCTCCAACTGCTCATGTCCTGGCTCCACTGGATGCGGGCGTCCACTCCGTCGATGCCGAGCTTCCGGCTCCAGCGGACGCGCATCCGGTCGCCCACCACCGCGACTGAAAACGCGGAGCGGTCCGGGTCGCGCGGGTCGCGGCCGAGGTAGTATTCCGCCG
>CBFGVD010000610.1:0-2008 GCA_965651965.1 uncultured Verrucomicrobiaceae bacterium
CCGCCCGTGGACGATCTCTTCGCACCCAAGCCCGCACCGGTCCCGAAGGCGCTCTCCGTCACCCAGCTGGTGCGGCGGATGAAGAACCTGCTGGAGATCGAGCTCGGCGAGCTGTGGGTGGAGGGCGAGGTCTCCAACCTCAAGAAACAGGCAAGCGGCCACTGGTATTTCTCCCTGAAGGACGATGGTGCTCAGATCCAGTGCGCGATCTTCGGCGCGCGGAAGAAGCCGGGTTCCGAGGCGCTGGAAGACGGCGTGAAGGTGCGGGTCTTCGCGGAGCCGAGCGTCTATGAGGCGCGCGGACAGCTCCAGATCATCGTGCAGAGGGTGGAGCGTGCGGGCCTGGGCGAGCTGCAGGCCCGTTTCGAGGCCCTGAAGCGGAAACTCCAGGCGGAGGGGCTTTTCGACCCCGCCAGAAAGAAGTCCCTGCCCGCCTTCCCCATGACGGTGGGCATCGTGACCTCCGGCACCGGGGCGGCGATCCGCGACATTCTCAATATCCTGGAACGCCGGGCTCCCTGGGTGCAGCCGGTGCTTTATCCGGTACGGGTCCAGGGGAAGGGCGCGGAGCTCGAAATCGCCCGCGCGATCGAACGGATGGGCAATCCGGAAAGATACGGGCTGCCGCGCTGCGAGGTGCTAATCGTGGGCCGCGGCGGCGGCTCGATGGAGGATCTATGGAATTTCAACGAAGAGGTCGTGGCCAGGGCTATCGCGGCCTGCCCGGTGCCGGTGATTTCGGCGGTGGGCCATGAGATCGATTTCACCATCGCGGACTTCGTGTCCGACCTGCGCGCGCCCACGCCGAGCGCCGCGGCCGAGATCGCGGTGCCGGACGGCGGGGAATTGCGCGCCCGGCTGGGTGTCCTCAAACGGCGTCTCCACCGCCGGGCGGAGGAGCGCGTGGACCGGCTGGCCTACACGCTGGAAAACCTGCGCCGCGGGGTGCTCTCCCGCGGCGGCGAACGGCTGCTGCGAGAGCCCGCGATGCGGGCCGATGCCGCCCGTGCCCGGCTGAATGCGGCCGCGGAGCGGGCCGTGCGCGAGCACGGCCAGCGCCTGAAAGAATTCTCCCGCACCCTGGCCGCCCACCACCCCGCGCGGCAGATGCAGCTCCGGCTGGATCACCTGGCACGGCTGCGGGGCCAGCTCGACCGCGCGGCCGCGCGGCGGCTGGACCACGCGGAGCAGGGGCTCGCCCGCCTGCGCTCGCTGCTGCGCACCCTGGGTCCGGAGTCCGCCTTCGAGCGCGGCTTTTCCATCGCCATGGATGCCTACGGGCGGATCATCCGCTCGCGGGCGGATGTGGCAGCCGGCGAGGGGATCATGACGAAGGTCCGGGACGGGGTGATCCGCAGCACCGTGGATTGATTCCGGCGCTTTGGCGGGGGATTCCGTCACATTTTCCGTGTCATGGGCCTTTTCCTTGACCCGACGGGTCGGTCCCTTAGCGTCGCCGCGATTTTCCGACGGCCATGAACATCCACGAATACCAGGCGAAGGAGCTTTTCGACCGATTCCAAGTCCCCAGCCCGAAGGGCAAGGTGGCGTCCACACCGGAAGAAGCGGCCGCCGCCGCCCGGGAATTCGAGGGAGCGAAACTGGTCATCAAGGCCCAGGTTCACGCCGGGGGCCGCGGGAAAGGCCACTTCAAGAACGGTTTCCAAGGCGGGGTGCACCTGATCGACTCCCCGGAGCAAGCCGCGGAATTCGCGGGCAAGATGCTCGATGAAACGCTGGTCACCATCCAGACGGGCGAGGCCGGCAAGCTCGTCCGCAAGGTGATGATGGCGGAGGCCGTGGATATCACCCACGAATACTACCTCGCGATCCTGATGGACCGGGGCACCTCCCGCCCGGTGATCGTCGCCTCCACGGAAGGCGGCATGAGCATCGAGGACGTGGCCCACAACACGCCGGAGAAGATCATCCGCCAGTTCGTCCACCCCCTCCTCGGCCTCCAGGCCTACGAGATCCGCAAGCTGGCCGCCGCGCTTGGCCTCCAGGG
>CBFGVD010000611.1:0-2008 GCA_965651965.1 uncultured Verrucomicrobiaceae bacterium
TGCTCCCGGAGCCGGAGGAACCCCGCGGGCCGCTGGGGCAGGAGTTCCGGGCGGCAGCCGTGCCCGCGCCGGTGCCGGACCCGCGGATGCCGCGCGTGATCCCGATGGAGGAGCGGCGGGAGAAGGAGCCGCTGTATTTCGAGCAGAAGCGCCGGCTCCGGGGCGAGATCACGCAGATCCAGGGCCGCCTGGGCCAGGCGAAGGAAGGGGAATTCCTGGACACGGACGCACTGATCAAAACCAAGAACCGCCGCGCGATCTTCAAGAAGCGGGGGGATGCGCGGCTGGCGGCGGAGGATGCCGTGCTGATGCGGCACATGGAGCTCTCCCAAGACGCGGTCACGCTGGCGAGGAAGAGGCAGGAGCTGCAGGCGATGGAGGATGGCGGGCTGGAAGCCTGGATCCGCGGCCAGGATTTCGCACTGGCCGGGCCGCCGCCGCCGGATCGCGCGGACTACGAAACGTGGCTGGAGAAGAGGTCGCCGGAGGAGGCCGCGGGGCGCATCTTGATCGAGAACGATCGCGCGCGGCAGCGGGCGGCCCGGGAGCTGGGCAAGATGCAGGCCGCGGAGGCGCTGAGAGGCGCGCTAAAGCAGATGGGCTATCTGCCGAAGTTCGGCGAGGCGGCCACCAGCGCCTGGGACAAGGGGCTGGTGCGCGGGGAGGACGGCAAGTGGACGACGCCGCAGATGGGTAGGACGGAGGAGAACCTGGGCGCGATGGGCCGCTTCGTGCAGGGGACCTCGAACTTCACCCAAGGCATCGCGGCGAGGATGGGCAAGCAGAGCACGGCGCTGGATCCCGTGATCTCATCGCTCCAGAAACAATTCGGGGTCAGCGACGCGGACATGATGGACGTGTGGAGCGACCTGCAGCTGGAGGCGCGGGAGTGGGAGCCGGAGGAGATGCTGCGGGTGACGAGCACGGGCCTGATCATCCCGGGCGGCACGAATTCCGGCTGGATGGACCGGGCCCGTGCGGAGGCGGCGATCCGCGGTGCGACGGCCTCCGAGGAGTCGAAGGCGGAGATGCTGGAGAGGATCCCGCAGATTCAACAAAACATCATGGATCGGAAATTCCGCGGCTACGAAATGGCGGCGGGTTTGATCCAGGATCTTTCCGTGGAGAATCCGGCGCCGGTCCTGGAGAGGCTGGAGAAGGAGGGAAAGCTGAGCCCCCGCACCCGGGAGGTCCTGGAGACGCTGGTCCGCACCGGCTTGCTCGCACCGGGCACGGGCGGGATCAAGACGCCCTCCAGCTGGGCGGAGGAAACGGGCCGCATTCACTATGCCTACGAGCCGCAGGCGCTGCTGGACTACGAGCGGGAGGTGCTGGAGAGCAATCCGGTGGCGCGGCAGGCATGGGGCATCCTGGGGAATGTGGTGCTCGGCTTCGGGGACATCGCGGCGCAGGGCACGGCCATCGCGGGGATGATGGGGCACGAGGGCTCGCGGAAGGTGGCCGGGGAGCTGGCGGAGGCCACGGGGGACATTTCCGCGGGGCTGGATGCAGGTTTGGCAGGAAATATCGCGCGTCTGGCACCGCAGGTGATCGCGCAGCTCGTGCTCACGAAGGGAGCCGGGACGGCCGCCGGCACCGCCGGGGCGGGCGCGCGGGGCTCGGCAATCGCGGGCTTCACCGCGAACACGGTGAGCGCCGGGGTGCAATCCGCGACCGGGACCTATGCCCAGGCGATCGCCGAAGGGGACAGCCCCGAGAAGGCGATGTCCAAGGCCGGGGCGGCGGGCCTGAACAGCATGATGGTGGCAGGCGTTTTCAATCTGAAAGGCGCGGGCGGCACGGCCACCGCACTGGGTAAGCGCAAGGCGGCGGAGCTGACCATGCGGGACCTGACGGAGATGGCCGCGGAGCGGGGGATCCGGTGCGCGGGCCTCGGCCCACGCATCCTTCGCTCCCGCACGGTCGCCGCCGCGGTGAGCGCCGTGATCTTGTCGCGCAGCGGCGACTTCGCCTAGGCTCGTCACGATGACCGATCGAGCCCCCGACT
>CBFGVD010000612.1:0-2006 GCA_965651965.1 uncultured Verrucomicrobiaceae bacterium
TGAAGACCGCGTTCCGGAGCGCCCGGGTGAAGGCAGGGCGGTTGAGGGTGAAGGAGACTTGTTTCCGCTCCCCGGCGGGTTTTTCCGCCTCCGGCACGTAGTCCGGATTCCGCAGCTTTTCCCACTCGTCCAGCAGGCTGGAGTCCACGCCGCGCAGGATGTCCTCGAAGTATTCCTCCGCTTCCACCAGTTCCTCCGTCTTCGCCATCGGCGGCACGGTCTGGGAGAGGACCTTGTAAACTTCCGAAAGATGGCGGAGCAGCACCGCCTCGCTTTTCTCCAGCCCGTAGGTCTTCACGTAGTCCTCGAAGGACTGCCAGTGCTCGAACATCTCGCGCGCGATCGACTTCGGGCGCACCGCCGCTTCTTTCATCCAGGGCCGCTCCGCGACGAAGGCATTGTAGGTATCGTAGATGAAATCCTTGCCCGGCTTGGGCCATTCGACTTCCTCCAGCCGCTCCATGCGCTCCTCGTAGGAAACCCCTTCGTTCTTCAGTTGCGAGATCAACTCGCCTTTCAGGAGATCCACCTGGCGGCGCAGCACGACCTCCGGATTCTCCAGGATCGCCTCCACCAGCGAAATCACGTTCAGCGCGTAATCGGGGGCTTCCCGGTCGAGCTTCGGGAGGGCGTCCAGCAGGTAGAGCCCGAGCGCCTGGTTCATGGAAAAGTCCTCCTGGAGGTCCACGTTCAGCGCCACCTTCGCGGGGCCGCCGCGCTCGCCGGGGGGGATGATGCGCAGGATGTTCCCCTCGACCAAACCGCGGAAAATCTGGAAGGCGCGGCGCTTGTGGGCCTTCTTCCGCGCGGGCGGCTCGTGGCTGTCCGCGATGATCTTTTTCAGAGCGGCGCAGCCGTCCTCGTCCTGCCGGCCGAGCACGTTCAGCAGCATGGAGTGCCGCACCTGGAAGCTGGAGACGAGCTTCTCCGGCGGCGCGTCGATCAGGCGCCGGTACGCTTTTTCGTCCCAGTTCACGAAGCCCTTTTCCGGCGGCTTCCGCTTCACGAAGCTCTTCTTGCCGGAGCTGGCGGCTTTCTTTTCGAGGCGCAGGTTTTCGATCACGTGCTCCGGTGCCTGGCAGACCACGTGGCCGATGTTGTCGAAGCCCCGGCGGCCCGCGCGTCCGCAGATCTGCTTGAAGTCCCGCACGGCGAGGGTCTTGGTCGTATTCCCGTCGTATTTGAAAAGCTGGGTGAAAAGGACGGTGCGGATCGGGACATTCACGCCCACGCCCAGCGTGTCGGTGCCGCAGATCACTTTCAGCAGCCCGCGCTGGGCCAGCTTCTCCACCAGGATGCGGTATTTCGGCAGCAGGCCGGCGTGATGGATGCCGATGCCGTGGCGCAGCAGCTTGGAGACCTCCTTGCCGTAGGGGCTGCGGAAATTCGCCTCGTGCAGGGCCTCCGCGATCCGCTGTTTCTCCTCCTTTGAGCAGAAGTTCGAGCTCATCAGGTTCTGCGCGGTCTGGGCGCAGGCGAGCTGGGTGAAGTGGACCAGATAGATCGGGGCTTTGTCCTGCTCCACCAGTTCCCCCACCTTTTCCTCCAGGGAGGTCTCGCTGTAGTCGAATTCCAACGGCACGGGGCGCTGTTCGGATTTCACCAGCACCGCCGGCGCGCCGGTCAGCTTGGCTAGCGTGTCTTCGAAAAAGGCGGTTTCTCCCAGCGTCGCGGACATCAGGAGGAAACGGGCCTGCGGCAGGGTGAGCAGCGGCACCTGCCAGGCGAAGCCGCGGGACGAATCCGAGTAGTAGTGGAATTCGTCCATGATGACATCGTCCACCCGCGCGCCCGCGCCCTCCCGGAGCGCGAGGTTGGCCAGGATCTCCGCCGTGCAGCAGATCACGGGCGCGCCCGGGTTCACGGTCGCGTCCCCCGTGATCATTCCCACCTTCTCCGGGCCGAAGACCCGGCACAGGGAGAGGACTTTCTCGTTCGCGAGCGCCTTGATCGGCGACGTGTAGAAGGAGCGCCCGCCCTTGGCGAGGCCGATGAGGTGCATCGCG
>CBFGVD010000613.1:0-1978 GCA_965651965.1 uncultured Verrucomicrobiaceae bacterium
GCGGAGCGGCGGCGGCCATCGTCTTGCGTTCCTTCAATTCCTGCAGGTGCTTCGCGCGGGCGGTCTTCCGGTCGGTCATCCGTTCCAGATCCTCCAGCTTCATGACCGCATCCTCGAAATCACCCTCGTCGAGCAAGCGGCCCGCGCGCAAGCCGATCCAGCCGCACAGGTCGCTGCCGATGACGTTCTCCGGCATCTCCGTCCGGAAATCTCCGTCCACGAAATACACCAGCGAATGGAAGCAGCGATCCGGCAAGCCGAGAAAAGCCTTCATTGCCAGAACGTGGAGGTGATTCTGGCGCAAGGGATTGGGAAACTGCGTATTGTTCCCGTAGATCGCTTGCGTCCACATCTTCTGCCGCGCGGAACCGAAGATCCAGCCGTTGTAATACTTCGTCTCGATCACGAAAATGCCGGAGCGGGAGACCACCGCATGGTCCACCTGGGTTGATCCCGCCCCGTCCGGCCGGGGCAGGTAAAGATCGTGGAAGACGCGGTAACGCGCGGGATCCAGATCCCTCAGTTCCGCGGCCGCGATTTTCTCGCCCCGCTCGCCCTTGGAACGCCGCGGCCGGAGGACAACCGCCAGACCGAGCAAGCTGACGACCAGACCCAGCCCGATGGCCAGGGCGACGGCGATGAGGAGAGGCACGCTCCTTTTCTAGGGCACCCGCTATCTCCGGGCCATCACGTGATAACGTGTGACGCTCCCTCTACATATCTGGCACGAACGCTCCGGGCGGCCGGGGGGGACCTCCCAGGGCAGGCATCGCCCTCACATCGGGCCCAAGCGGAGCGCTTGTCCCAGCCTTTCGAACCTGGTCGGATGGCTTTCGCGGAAGCGGGGCGGAAAACCGCCGCACCTTTCAATGCCTGAAATGCCGGTGGCCGGTGAAGATCATGGCCAATCCCGCCGCATCGGCGGCCGCGATCACTTCTTCGTCCCGCACCGAACCGCCGGGCTGGATGCAGGCGGTGGCCCCGGCCTCGATGGCCGCTTGCAGACCGTCGGCAAAGGGGAACATCGCATCGGAGGCGATCACGCTGCCCTTGAGTTCCAGGCCCGCTTCCTTCGCTTTCCATACGGCGATGCGGGAGCTGTCCACCCGGCTCATCTGCCCGGCACCGATGCCGAGGGTGCGGTCGGATTTGGCATAGACGATCGCGTTGGACTTCACGTGCTTCACCACGCGCCAGGCGAAGCGCATCGCGCGCATTTCCTCTTCCGTCGGCGGGCGCTTGGTCACCACCTTGCTTTCCAGATTGTCCAGGCCCAGCGCGGTGTGGTCCCGGTCCATGACCATCAGGCCACCCGGGCAGGAGCGGATCACCGGGGCGCGCTTGGCCACCAGGTAGGCGTCGTTCATCTTCATGATGCGCAGGTTCTTCTTCTTCTGCAGCACCGCGCGGGCCTCCGGCTCGAAGTCGGGGGCGATGATGACGTCCGTGAAAATCTCCGAAATGATGCGCGCCACGCCTTCCGTGAGCGGGCGGTTGCACACGATCACGCCGCCGAAGGGAGCCTGGCGGTCCGTTTCGAAGGCTTTTTGCCAGGCGTTCCGCAGGTCCTCGTCGTCCTGGCCCACGCCGCAGGGGTTGGTGTGCTTGAGGATCCCGATGGTCGGGCGCACGAAGTCCAGGATCAGGTCCGCGGCGGCCTCGATGTCGAGGATGTTCGTGTAGCTCAGTTCCTTGCCCTGGAGCTGCGAGAAGCAGCTCTTGAAATCCCCGTAGAGGGCGGATTTCTGGTGCGGGTTGTCCCCGTAGCGCAGCTCCATCTCCAGCGGCAGGCTCAGCGTGAAATTGCAGCGCGTGCCCTGGTTGCACTGGCCCAGGTAGTTGGAAATCGCCGCATCATACTGCGAGGTCCGCAGGAAAACCTTCACCGCGAGCTGCTCGCGGAAGCCGATGGTGGTGTTTCCGCCGTGCTCCCGCATTTCGTCGATCACCTTCGAGTAATCGGAGGGGTCGGTCACCA
>CBFGVD010000614.1:0-1977 GCA_965651965.1 uncultured Verrucomicrobiaceae bacterium
CGCCTGAATCTCCGCCAGGGCTACCACGAGCAGGATGCCGTGTTCTTCGGCGGCGGGGAACTCGCCCTGCCCGATCCGCCCTGGGACATCGCCTTCACCATCGACCGGAATTGCTTCCGCGGCCGCACCACCCTCCAGATCATCCTGCAGGACGTGCGGGCCTCGCGGTAGCCTCCCGCCGCGGAGCGGCTGCGTCGCTCCGGCCGGGAAAGGGCGGGATACGGCTCGCGCGGCCATTCGCCGGCCGGCCGGGCTCCTGGGCTACTCATCCTTCTTCCGGAAGGGCGCGAAGACGTCCATCGGCACCGGCAGGAAGGTCGTCGTGTTGTGCTCGCTGGAGATTTCCCGCATCGTCTGGAGGAAGCGCAGCTGCAGCGCGATCGGCTGGACCGCGATGATCTGGGCCGCCTGCGCGAGCTTTTCCGCGGCTTGGAATTCGCCCTCGGCATTGATGATTTTCGCGCGGCGCTCGCGCTCGCTTTCGGCTTGTTTGGCCATCGCGCGTTTCATCCCGTCCGGCAGCACCACGTCCTTCACCTCCACCGCGGTCACCTTCACGCCCCAGGGCCCGGTCTGGCGGTCGATGATGGCTTGCAGGGCGGCATTGATCTTTTCGCGG
Organism: uncultured Verrucomicrobiaceae bacterium; assembly: GCA_965651965.1. Classification (GTDB taxonomy): domain Bacteria; phylum Verrucomicrobiota; class Verrucomicrobiia; order Verrucomicrobiales; family Akkermansiaceae; genus Haloferula. The sequence continues at coordinate 620 of CBFGVD010000614.1, forward strand.
TTCGCCAGCAGTTCATCCAGCTCCTCCTGGCCCAGCACGCTGCGCAGCGTCGTCTGGGCGATCAGGGAGGTCGCCTTCAGGTAGTTTTCCACTTTCACCACCGCGGCCTCCGGGTCCACCACGCGGAAATAGACCACCGCCGTCACGGTGGTCGGCACGTTGTCCCGGGTCATGAGTTCCTGGTCCGGCACGTCGATGGTCACCACGCGCAGGTCCATCTTCACCATGCGGTCCACGAAGGGGATCAGCAGCACCAGGCCGGGCCCCTTCGCCCGCAGCAGCTTGCCGAGACGGAAGACGACGCCGCGCTCGTATTCCCGCAGGATGCGGACCGCGGCGGGCACGACGAGGAGGGCCAGCGCCGCCACGGGCACCAGCCAGGCGATGCTGGAAAGCAGGGCTTCGAGCGCATTCATCTCAGGTATCGGGGGTTCGGGGTTTCACGTGCAGGTTCAGGCCTTCCATGCCGGTGATTTCCACGGCGCCGCCGGCTTCCACGGGGGTCTCGCTGGTGGCGCTCCAGTATTCCCCCTCCACCAGCACCATCCCGCCCGCGGCATCGATCCGCGTGAGCGCCGGCACCGTCTGTCCCAGCATCGTCTGCGCCCCGGCACGGACCGGCAGGAACTGTGCCTTCAGCCCCGCGCCGACGACGAAGGTGAAGAAAGCCGCGGTGACGAGCGCGGCGGGCAGCAGCACGGGCCAGGAAAGGCGCAGCCCCTCCGCCCGGTCGAAAAGCATCAGCCCGCCCAGCAGGAAGGCCACGATCCCGCCGGCCGTCAGCACCCCGTGGGTCGGCGTGAAGACCTCCGCCGTGAAAAGTCCCACCGCCAGCACCAGGAAGGCGATTCCCGCCGCATTCACCGGCAGCACGGAGCCCATGTAGAGCGCCAGGATCAGCGCCACCGCTCCCGCGACACCGGGGAAGATCGCTCCCGGATTGCTCAGCTCGCCGATGATCCCGTAGATCGCCACCAGCATCAGGAAAAACATCACTTCCGGCCGCCAGATCACCTGGAAGATCCGCTCGCGGGCGTTCATCGGGATCGGGACGATTTGCGCCGCGGCGGTAGCCAGCACTTCGCCCTCCCGCACTTCCCGGCCTTCCAGCCGCCCGAGCAGGTCCGGCAGATCCTCGGCCAGCACCTCGATCACCTTCAGCTCCAGCGCGGTCTCCGCGGTGATGCTGGCGCTCTCCCGCACCGCCTGTCCCGCCCACTCCACGTTCCGGCCCCGCTTGCGGGCGATCGACTCCAGATAGCTGGCGGCGTAGTTCGCCATTTTCTTTTCCATCACGCCGCCCTCCTGCTCCCCGCCGCCCCCGGCGGAGACCGGGTGCGCCGCGCCGATGCTCGTGC
>CBFGVD010000615.1:0-1974 GCA_965651965.1 uncultured Verrucomicrobiaceae bacterium
ACGGAAAGCGGAGGAGCTGGCGGCGACGCTTGCCTCGCTCGACGACCGGACCCTGGTGGAAAAATGGGCCGGCGATCCCGCCGTGGTGGCGGCGGGGGAGGCCACCTATGCCGTGAGTTGCTCGGCCTGCCACGCCGCGGACCTGAGCGGCACGATGGCTGCCGGCGGGAACACGATCCCCCTGCCGGGGCGGTCCCTCATCGACGGCCATTGGGAATACGGCTCGAAGCCGATGGAGATCTTCAAGCTCATCAACGACGGCACGCCGCCGGAGGCCCCCGGCTATAACGGGGCGCGGATGCAGGCCTGGGGCCAGATGCTGTCTCCCAGGCAGGTCGCGGAAGTCACGGCCTTCCTCATCTCCAGGAATCCGCAGGATTTCGGCGGATGAGCGGCATTTCCAATTCCCCCTCCCCGATGAAAAACGAACCCGTTGTCATCCCGGACTACTACGTGCCCTTGCTCGAAAGGGTCATGGGCAGTCTGGTCCAGCCCGTCCCGGAGGAGCTCGCGATGTGCGAGTTCGATTGTTCCGCCGTGGAGTGTTCCCCGGAGAAATGGGCGAACTGCCCGCGCAGGCTTTCGGCGGAAAGACCTGGCGGGGAAGCCCGGCCGGGGCGGCAACCCTCTTGAGGCCCGATCCGAGGATCCGCGCACTCTCCGCCATGTCATGCGGAGCGTGCCCCTGCGGCGGATGACAGATTCCAGCCATCCGGCATGTCCGTGCAGGCACCCAAACGTCCGAACCTAGATTCCGTCACCACCATCAACCGGGACGGCTCGCATCATTTCCTCCACCCGGCGGACGTGAGCGGGCGCTGGACCAGCGCCCGCCGCATCGCGGGCGTGGTCCTCATCGGCATCTATGCCGCGCTCCCGTGGATCCAGGTGAATGGCAGTCCCGCATTGTTCCTGGATGTGGAGCAGCGGCGCTTTCACGTTTTCGGCCTCACGCTCGTTCCACAGGACCTGTGGGTGATGTTTTTCGGCATCACGGGGCTCGGTTTCACCTTGTTCTTCGTCACCGCGCTGCTGGGCCGCCTCTGGTGCGGCTGGGCCTGTCCCTACACGGTCTTCCTGGATCATGTCTTCCGGCGCATCGAACGCTGGACGGAGGGGGACGCCGTCGCACGTAGGAAACGCGATGCCGCGCCTTGGGGCGCGGGGAAGATCGCGAGGCGCTCCGCCAAGCATGCGCTCTACCTGCTCTGCGCCGCCCTCATCGCTCACGTCTTCCTGTCCTATTTCGTTTCGATCCCGCGCCTCTACGCCCACATGCAGGAGGGGCCCCTGGCCCATGCCACGGGTTTCGGGGTCGTGGTCTTCCTGACCCTGGCGCTCTGGTTTTGCTTCGGTTGGTTCCGGGAGCAATTCTGCGTCATGATGTGCCCCTACGGGCGTCTCCAAAGCGCCCTCACGGACGAGGATACGGTCATCATCGGCTACGACGAGAAACGGGGCGAGCCCCGCGGTGCCGTGGGCAAGGCCGAGGGAGATTGCATCGATTGCCGCCGCTGCGTGAGCGTGTGCCCCACCGGCATCGATATCCGGAACGGCCTCCAGCTCGAATGCATCGGCTGCGCGGCCTGCATCGATGCCTGCGACGACATCATGGCGAAGATCCGCCGCCCGAAAGGCCTGGTCCGGTACGATTCGTTGAACGGCTTGGCCGGGAAGAAGCGCCGGGTGCTGCGCCCGCGAATCCTCGCCTACACCCTGCTGGGCGCCCTCGGGCTGGGGGCCTTCGGGATCGCCGTCACCCTGCGGGCGCGTCCTTTCACCGCGGATTTCAGCCGCATGCGCGGCCAGCCTTTTTATGCGGATGCGGCGGCGGTGCGGAACCACTACCAGGTGCGCTTCCACAACAAGCGGAACCAGCCCGCCCGCTTCACGCTGCACCTTGCCGGAGCCCCGGCGGGCTACACGCTCAGCGGCGCGGGTCAAGCGGTCGAAGTGCCGCCCCTCGGGGAGCTC
>CBFGVD010000616.1:0-1943 GCA_965651965.1 uncultured Verrucomicrobiaceae bacterium
AGATCCCGCCAGTGGAGGAGTTCCGGCGGGGCCCCTTCGACCGGCCGGACCCGTTCGCAATTGTACGGGTGGTAGGAGTAGAAATCCCACAGCTCGACCGCGGCTTTGCCAGTACCCTTGCGATTCACCCGTGCGACCATTTCCGCCAGAGCCCGCCGGTCCGTCTCGAAGGGGACTTCCGCCTTGCCGAGATCGGCGGACCTGGCCTGGAGCAGCACGTGGTTCGGGTGGAGGAAGAGGATCAGGCGGGTGCCCTTTTCCCGACAATTTTCCATCAGGGCCTCCAGCCGCGCGGCCTTTTCCGGGTGGACCCGCGTGCCTTCCCCGGGCTTGGCGGGGATGCGTGCATCGTCGATGAAACGGTTCTTGATGAAATTGAGCTGGGCTTTACCCGGTGCGGCGGCACCGCCGCCCCCGGCGTGTCCCGGGCGGTCCCGGAAGCCGTGCGGATTGTACTCCGCGGGCGTTCCTTTCCGCCGGAGTCCCAGCGTTTCGAGGGAAGTCTCGAAGGTGGACAGCCCGAAGATGTAGCGGAGTTCGCGGTCCAGCCTTCCGTCCGGATTCAGAGGAGAGGCCATGAAATCGACCATCGGGCGCGTATCCAGCGCGCTGGTCAGATCTCCCGGATCGATGCCGAAAACGACCATTTTAGCCTGTTGTCGGGCGATGAAGTACTCCGCCATGGCCACATTCTCGTAAAGAAAGGCCCCGGGCATGCCGAGATTCACCACCGTCTTCCCGCCCCAGCCGGGTGCTTCGGGATCGAGCGCGCTGATCACTCGGGAGGAGCCGAAAATCCCCGCCTGCCAATCGCTTCGCGAGCGGATCAGCCCGGCCTTGCCCGTGCGGGTGCTGGCCGAAATATCGCGGTAGGGATCAAGCTCCGGGTTCGCCCAAGGCGCGCCGGTCACCCGGAAGGGATCGACCCGGGTATTCACCGCCGCTGCCACCAGCGAGGCGGCGACCATGCCTCCGAGCATGATGCCCGCATAGCGGCGCGTGTGGCGGAATGCCTTCATTTCGCGGCTGTTTTGATGCCGAAAAGACCCCGCAGCCACCGTTTGAAGGCCTTCTTGCGGTAGCGGGCGGTGTCGCCGAGCATTTTCCCCGCGTAGAGGCGGTTGATCGCGGGGGATTCCTCCCGCGAGGTCGGATGTTTCAGCGGGAAACCCATGCTGCCCGTGTCCGCATAGGCGACCACGGAGGAGGGATACTTCGTGTGCGTGGCATCGTCGCCGAAGCCGAGGTTCGAAATCAGGTTCACGGCGGGGGAGATGCAGAGGCCGCGGTGCTTCAGCACGGAATACTGCCATTGGTAGTCCCAGACATCGTGATGATGCTCGCCGAGGGTGGAAAGCACGCGCTCGCGGTGGGCCTGCCGGCGGAACCGGTCGATCCCCGCAGCCTCGAAGATCTCCAGCCCGCTCTCCCGGATGCCCGCGACATCGTAATCGAAATGCTTCCAGGCCCGCGCCCACGAGGCCCAGCCCCATGCCTGGGCGTAGCGGGCGAAGCCATAGCTGCAAGCGCCGTAGATTTCCGCGGGATTCTCCGGAGCGAAATTGTTGCCGTTGATGTGCATCACCTCCTCGTCCGCGGCGTAGCGGGCCAGGAGTTCGGCGCAAAACGGGAAAAAACTGGCATCCGGCAGGCAATCGTCCTCCAGGATGATGCCGCTTTTCTCCTGGGAAAAAAACCAGGTGATGGCGTTGCTGGGACCGCGCCCGCAGCCTTGGTTGTCCCCGGAAAAGCGGGTCAGGACCTCGCAGGGCCAATCGACCGATGCGGCCAGCTCGCGGCAGCGGCGGGTGAGGTCGGCATCCTGCGGATGGCGCTCGGGGTTCCTGGCGCCGTCCACGGCGATGTAAAGCCGGGCGGGGCGGGCGAGCCGCACGCGCTCCAGCACGCGGGCCGCGAGTTCTGGCCGGTTGAACCAAACCAGC
>CBFGVD010000617.1:0-1940 GCA_965651965.1 uncultured Verrucomicrobiaceae bacterium
ACGCAAGAAATGCCGCACACCCGGCTGCGCGTGATGGTGGTGGAGGATGGTCGCAATGCGGCGGACATCCTCGCGATGTTTTTTGAAATGGAAGGCCACGAGGTGAGGGTGGCTTACGACGGGGCCGAAGCGGTGGAAAAAGCCGCCGTCTTCCGGCCGCAGCTTGTCCTCATGGATATCGGCATGCCCCGGATGGATGGCCTGGAGGCGGCACGCCGCATCCGTTGCCAGCATAACTCGGGAAACGTCGTGATCGTCGCCCTCAGCGGGCTCGATCAGGATGACGACAAGCGCCAGTGCGCGGAAGCGGGTATCGACCATCATCTCTCCAAGCCGGTCTGCCCGAAGGAATTGCGGACCATGATCGACCGCTTCCGGGTCCGTTTGGCCGAAGCCGCGCCGGCATGTTCAGGTCTCTCCGGCGCGGGAGACAGCTTCCAATAATTCGCGGATGGAAGCGGGCGTGGCGGGCTTCACCAGGTGGTGATCGAAGCCGGCCTCCGCCGTTTTCCGCCGGTCTTCCTCCTGCCCCCAGCCGCTGAGCGCGGCGAGGACGATGTCCTTTCCCCAGGGCTCTCCGCGCAAGCGCCGCGCCGCCGCCCAGCCGTCCAGCACCGGCATGCCCAGATCCATGAGCACCACTTCCGGGCGGAATTGCTCCGCCAGCTCCACGCCCTCCAGCCCGTTGCGCGCGATCCGGACCTCGTGCCCCATCAGCTCGATCGCCATGGCCAGGGTTTCCACCGCGGCCTCGTTGTCGTCCACCACCAGGACCTTGCGCCGGGGGCACGCCGCTTTCTCCCGCGGCCCGGCCGTCTCGGCGGCTCGCGCGGGAAGGGGTGAAACCGGCAGCGTGAAGCCGAAGGTGCTGCCGCAGCCTTCCCCGCCGCTCTCCGCCCGTACGCTGCCGCCGTGCATTTCCACCAGGGACTTCACCAGGGTCAGCCCGATGCCGAGCCCGCCGTAGTCCCCGCCCTCCGGGGAATCGATCTGGGTGAACATCTCGAAAATCCGCCCGAGCATCTCCGGCGGGATGCCGATCCCGTTGTCAGCCACTTCCACGCAGATGCCGCCGCTCTCCTGTCGCCCGGCCTTGAGGGTGATCCTGCCGCCGCGGCCGGTGTATTTCGCGGCGTTGTTCAGCAGGTTGGAGACGACTTGCGCGAGACGATGGGGATCCGCCTCCAGGTGCAGCGGCTCTTCCGGGATCTCCAGGATCAGGCGGTGCCCCGCTTCCTGGATCAGGGGGCGGGAAGCCTCCACGGCGCTCCGCAGGATCTCGCCGAGCTCCGCCGTCACCATGCGGAGCCGCAGCTTGCCGCGGGTGATGCGGGAAACGTCCAGCAGGTCGTTCACCAGGGTCACGAGCTGCTCGACCTGCCGTTCCATCGTGGAGCGGATGCGTTCTATGGCCTCCGGATTCCCCCCTGCCATCCGCATGACTTCCAGGCCGGTGCGGATCGGCGCGAGCGGATTCCGCAACTCGTGCGCCAAGGTTGCCAGGAACTCATCCTTGCGGCGGTCCCCTGCGCGCAGATCCTCCACCAGGCGCCATCTCACGTAGGCTCCCGTGACATAATGGGAGATCGTTTCCATGAACTCGACCTCCTCCGGATCGAATTCCACGCGGGTGCGGCTGGCGAAGGACAGCGTGCCGATCAATTCCTCCCCCGCCATCAGCGGATTGCAGGCATAGGCACGCAGGCCGTAGCCTTTCACCAACTGCACCATCGGGTGGTCGGATTCGTGGATGGCGCAGGCCACGATCGGCTTTTTCCGCTGCGCCACGGTACCGCAGATCGCCTGGCCGAACTCGATCCTGGCCAGCTCCTCGCGCTGCTGCCCCGTGATCCCGCGGCAGGACTTCAGCTCCAGGCCGTCGCCGGACTCCGTGACCATGAAATTGAAAAACGCGTCCACTTCCAGCAGGCGGCTGATCT
>CBFGVD010000618.1:0-1936 GCA_965651965.1 uncultured Verrucomicrobiaceae bacterium
TTCCAGGAGCGGCAGGGCCGCCTGCATTTCTCCCTTGGCATAGAGCTCCAGCGCCTCCGAACGCGCCGCACCGGGCAGGGATTTGCTCGTCACCAGGCCCTTCAAAGCGGCATCGTCCACGGCGGAAAGATCAAGGTCGTACTTCTCCACCAGCGCCAGGGCGGGCTCGGCCAGTTTCCCTTGAAGCTTCAGAAGGCTGCCGAGCACGGGCATCAGCACGTTCCGCACCTTCGCCGGATCGCGCTCCGGCAGCGGGGCCCAGCGGCCGAGCGATTGGTCCACCGGGTGCGGCTTGCTCCACAGGCCGATCAAGCGCAGGCCCTCCTCCCGTGCGGCGGCGGGCGTTTTCTCGTCCAGCACCACGTTGACCACGCGTTCCAGATTCGCATCCCCCCCGAGACGGAAGGCGCTGTGCAACACGCGCCGCCAATCCATGGTCGTCAAATACGCGGGCGGCTCGTCGAGCAGCGCGGCCACCATCGGGCGGCCTTGCTCGATGCCTGCATCGTGGATCGCGCCGAGCGCTTCGCGCGCCACCCGCGGATCCTCGTCTTCCAGGAAGGCGGCGGCAGACGGATCCTTCAGGCGGCGCAGGGCGATCACGCCCGCCAGGCGCAGGGCGGGGTCCTCTTCATTCGCCAGCACCGCGATCTGGTGCGGCTCGCAGAGCAGGGAAAGCGCATATGCCCCGGCGTGGCGGAGGTAGGGATCCTCGTTCCCGCGCAGCATGTCCCAGATGAAGCTGATGGAAGCCTGGGATTTCATCTTCCCGGCGGCAATGGCGGCAAAGGCGCGCACCCGCGGGGAGTCATCCGCCAGCAGGGCGGCGAATTGCGTGTTCCCGGCGGGCAGCCCGGATTCACCCAGGGCCTTGATCGCCTGGGCGCGCACTTCCGCGTCCTTGTCCGCAAGCAGGGCTACCAGGGCCGCACCGGCCTTTGTCCGCGTCTGCTTGGACGGCAGGGCCGCGAAGCCCTCCGCATCGGCAGGCAGCACGGCGGAGCCGCGACGGGCGACGATCCCCAGACCCCATACGCCGTGCAGGCGACGGACGGTCGTATCGCCCTCCTTCGCGATCCGGGCGAAGGCATCCAGCGCCTCCGGCTTGCGGCTCAGGGCCATCTGCGCGCGCAGGCGGATGCGCATGTCCGGGTGGCTCATCAGCTTTTGCAAGCCGGGCACGGGGCGCTTTTCAAAGCCCGCTTCCATGAGCTCCGCGGCATGTTCGGCATCGTCCTGGCGGTACATCTTGTCCGCGGCCAGGGAATACACGCGCCCGTCCTGGTGGGATTGCCAGCCGGTGATGAAGTCCGTGACGTAGAGCTTGCCGTCCCAGGAATACTCCACGTCCGTGACCGCGGCCCCCCAGTTCAACTGGCGGGAATCCGCCAGCTTCATCCCCGCGCCGGAAGGTTCCACCTTGAAGGACCAGATGCCGGAATTCGCCGCGCCGCCGCGGTAATCGCAGATCAGGAAACGCCCCGCCTCGCTCTCCAGAAAACCGGTGCCCGGGTGATAGGTCAGGCCGGAGGGGCCGGAAGTCAGGTTCGCCACGGGAGGCACGATGTAGGAGGGCTGGGCCTCGTTCTCCGGGGCCCACATGCGCTCTTCCATCCAGCGGTTCGGCGGGTGCTCCTCCATGCCGATCTGGCGGTGGAAGCTATGCAGCGCCTGGTGATCCATGGTCCAGCCGGAGTCCGCGCCTTCCATCACGTACACGATCCGCGCCTGGTCCCCCTGGTCGGAGTTGTTGTCCACGGAGATCGCGTTCCCGTATTCGTCGAAGGCGATCTCCTTCGGGTTCCGCAGGCCGGTATGGATCACCTCGAAATTCGAGCCGTCGGGATCGAAGCGGAAGACGCAGCCCTGGTCCGGCAGTTCGTAGTGCTTGCCCTCCCGCGTGGTCAGATTCATGCCGCGGTCCCCCAGGGTGCCG
>CBFGVD010000619.1:0-1933 GCA_965651965.1 uncultured Verrucomicrobiaceae bacterium
CAAGGTGATGCCCGAAGTGGTGGCGGAACTGGATGCTCCGACCCTCTTCTGGCTGGACGGCCATTACTCCGGCGGGGATACCGCCCAGGGCGACCTGAATTGCCCGGTATGGGGCGAACTGGAGGCGATTTTCTCCCAGAAGATGGGCCAGCCTTTCGTCGTCCTGATCGATGACGCCCGCTGCTTCCGCCATGTCGGAGCGGTGGATTACCCCGCCGTTTCGGACATCCAGAAATGGGTGGGCGAGCGGCGGCCCGATCTCGGCCTGGAAGTGGCGATGGATTGCATCCGCATCGCCCCGAAGTAGTACCGCCCGGGAGCGGGGCCGCGGATCCGTTTGCAGGCGCGGGAAAATGCGCTAAAACAAAGCGGGATGACGGATCGCGAAGAAGCGGTGGAGACGCCGGCCGGGCTGGTGCCGGTGGGCGAATGGCACTCCTTTTCCGAAGCCAGCGATCACGCTCTGGTGGTCCTGGCGATGAATCTGGAGTGCTGGATTTTCCCCGGCCAGGGAACTTACGCCGTCTTCGCCGATGCCGCCCATGCGGGCGCGATCCGTCGGGAATACCGGCTCTACGAGGCGGAGCAATCCGAGCGCAGGGAACCTGCGGACACCCCGCTCTTCCCCGCGGGGATGAGCTTGTTCTCCGCCTGGGCGCTGGTCCTGCTGGCGGTATTCCTCCGGCAGGGGCGGGATCCCATGCTCACGGACCGGTTTTGCAATTCCAGCGCCGCCATGGTGGAAGGAGGCGAGTGGTGGCGGCCCTTTACCTCTCTTTTCCTGCATGCGGATGCGGCCCACCTGCTGGGGAACGTGGCGATCGGCGGGATTTTCTGCGTGATGGTGGCGAAGACGCTCGGGGCGTTCCGCGCCTGGCCGCTGATCCTGCTGGGCGGCACGCTGGGGAACGCGCTGAATGCCTGGCTGCGATATCCCGGCGGATTCGAGTCCATCGGTGCCTCCACGGCCACCTTCGCGGCGCTCGGCATCCTCGTGGGCTCATCGTGCAGGCTGGCGTGGCGGCACCGCTCCTACCGGGAATTCCGCCCGTTGCTCGCCCCGCTTCTGGCAGGCCTGCTGATGCTGGCCTGGTACGGCAGCGGCGGGGAAAATACCGACGTGGCGGGGCATTTCCTCGGGTGGTCCAGCGGGGTGTTGCTTGGCGTAATGGCCCTGCCCCGCGCGGCCCCGCGCTGAGCAGCCGTGCTCACTTCCGCGCCGGCGGACTCCAGGTCACGCCCACCAGGTCCTCGATCTCCAGGTAGCTGCGGTTGTCGTTGGTGGTCCGCTTGGCGAGCTTGAGGATCACGGGGATACCGCCCATGTCATTGAGGATCAGATCAACCTGCTCCTTGTTCCACTCTCCGGCGCCCTCGAAGTTCTTTTTTAGCAGGGCCATGGCCACGGAGTCCTTCCGCATGTAAGCCAGATACTCGCGGCCGGGCATGGGCACGCTCAGGCGGAAACGCGCATGGAGGCGCTCCGCCTCGCCTTCCGGCACCGGGTCGGGCTTGATCTTCACGTGGAATACACCGCTGGCTCCCGCGGGGCCTTCGGCAAACTCGCGGAAAAGATCGTCGTGGAAATTGACGAAGTTTTCCCAATTCACTTTCGGCCCGTCCGGGGTATCGACCACGGCCACCGGGAAGCCCTCCGGCATGGCCGGGGTGCTGACGGTGAAAACCTGCACGGGCCCGTCCGATTGATCCGGGTGCACGGAGCCGGTGCGGATCGGCCCGTCTCCTTTTGCGTCGGCATGCTTCTCCATGGCATCCCGCATCTCGCCGGGGAAAAGGACGAACTCGCTCCGGGCGACCCAATCCGGGGCGTCGAGGAAGGATTTCAGGACCTCGGCGGCAGCGGGCTTCTCCTCTGCCGCCGGAGCAGCGGGAGGGGGCGGCGGTTGGCTTTCCGCCGCGGGCCGCGGTGCGG
>CBFGVD010000620.1:0-1933 GCA_965651965.1 uncultured Verrucomicrobiaceae bacterium
CGCCGCGCGTCACCTCCCTCCGGGATGCACTCCGCGCCGAGCGGCAGCGGCAGGCCCAGTTCCCGGACCTTGCAGAAGACCTCGCTGTAGCGGATCTCGCCCGTGCCCGGCTCGTTCCGCGCGGGTGAATCCGCGAACTGGACGTAGCCGATCCACTCGCGATGGCGCTCCAGATTGTCCATCAGATTGCCCTCGTAGCGCTGCATGTGGAAAAGATCCCAGTTCAGCAGCACCCGCCGGGAGCCCACCGCCTTGCATACGGCCACGCCGTCAGCACTGCCGTAGAGGCAATGGTCCGGGTGGTTGTAGGGGTTCATCGGCTCCAGGATCACCGTCTTCCCTTTCTCCTCCAGCACCGGCACGGCGGCACGCAGCTTTTCAATCAAGGCGGCATGCATCTCCGCTTTGGAGAGGCCCGGGACATCGTCACCGCCCACCACGGTCATCAAATCGCAGCCCGGCAGGAGATCCGCGGCTTCGCAGGCCGCCTCGATTTCCGCCACGAAATCCGCAATCGGGAAATCCGGACGGTTGATCTCTTGCCCGAAACCCCAGGCGGTGAATTGCGTGGCCGTCATCCCGTGCTTCCGCAGCACCTCCGCCCCGGCAGCAAGATCCTTGTCCCGCCAGGTCCAAAGCTCGATCGCCGGGAAGCCCAATGCCGCCGCCTGCTCGATCCGCTCCACGAAGGAGCCCTCGAACCACATCTCGATATTGACGGCGACAGGGGTGTGCGGCGTGCGTCCGGGCAGATCGGTCATGCGCGGAGGAAAAAGCAACGGCGCACGGATGGCACGCGCGAATTCCGCCCCGCCGCGGATCAAATCACCGCACCGGTACCGTCCCCGTCGTCCATGCCGCCGTCGCCTGCCAGCGTGCCGCTTTCATCGAAATCCACCTCGCGCACGCGCTTGCGGTCGCGCCAGTATTCCACTTGCTTGCGCAGGGTCTCGCGCAGGCCCAGGCCGTCCCGCACGGCCTTGATCTCGATGCGGGGCTGGGAGCGGTCGGATGTCTCGATGACCAGCGTGGACAGGCCGAAGACGCGGTACCAGAACGGCCTCTCCATGGAAGTATCCTTCACCCGGTAGAGCTCCACGTCGTCCATCTTCTGGTTGAAGACGCCCTCGTAGAGGCGGATGCGCTCGGTGGTCAGCTCGTGGCGGATGGAGCGGGTCTCCACGAAGATCCAGAGCGCCCAGCCGAGCGGCAGAACCAGAGCGGCCCAGGCCGGAGGAAAGAACATCCCGCCCACCGCGATCCCCGCGGCAAGCAGGAGGGCGATGAGATACTTGCCCAGATTCAGCACCTGGGAGGGGCTTCCTTTCCAAAGGAGTTCTTCGCTCACATTTGCAGAGTGCCCGAAGAACGCCGTCTCCAACAAGTGGAGAAATGCCCCGGATTTGGAGCGATCAGCCCGGCATCACATCCCCGTGCCACTGCCACCCCGGGTGCCGGACGAAAGCCAGGGTCTCCTTCACGTCCAGCCCCGCCATCGCCTGCTCGCTGAACCTCCGGCGGCGCGCTTCCCAGCGGGCGAGGTCTCCCGGCGGGGGCACGTAGCGGGCGCGGTGAGGCACCTCGTTCCCCGTCAGCATCACCAGGTGCCCCTCCAGCCCGAAGTCGTTCTGCATGCCGGAGAGGCGGTAGCGGCAGAAGCCGGTGGAGCCGTTTTCCTCGTAGAATTTCACCAGCTCCTCCACTCCGCCCAGCTTCGTCTCCGCGCGGCAGTGCCGCCAGAAGTCCGTCTCCGGAGCGCCGTTGAACTTGTAGTGGAGCGCCAGGAAATCCCGGATGTCCGCCCACCCCCGTCCGGTCAGTTCGTTGAAGAGATCCCGCATGGAGGGCGTCGGCTGCAGGCGGCTGCGGTTGAGCATCTCCACCAGGGTCTGGATATTGCCGCACACGATCATCAGCGCGGTGGCCTCCAGCG
>CBFGVD010000621.1:0-1907 GCA_965651965.1 uncultured Verrucomicrobiaceae bacterium
GGAAAAGGTCCATCGGTGTCAGATCCGTGTTTTCGCCTCGCGTTCCAGCAGCGCCTTCTTGCGCTCCACTCCCCAGCGGTAGCCGCCGGGGCTTCCGTCCCGCCGGACCACCCGGTGGCAGGGGATCGCGATGCCGACGGCATTTGCCGCGCAGGCACCCGCCACGGCGCGGACGGCCCGCGGCATGCCTAGCCGTTCCGCCAGCTCCGCGTAGGTGGCGGTGCTGCCCGGCGGGATCTCCCGCAGCGCCTGCCAGACCCGCTGTTGGAAGGCGGTGCCGCGCAGGTCCAGCGGCAGGTCCAGGCCGATGCCGGGGGCTTCCACCAGGCCGACCACGCGGGCGACCAGCGTTTCGTAGGCGGGATCGCCGCCGACAAGTTCGGCCTTCGGGAAGCGTCCCTGGAGCTCCGCCAGCAGGGCCTCCGGATCTTCGCCCAGGTGGATCGCGCAGACCCCTTTTTCCGAGGAGGCGACGAGGATGGAGCCCAGCGAGCATTCGCCGAGCGCGAAGCGGATCCGCTCGCCCGGCCCGCCCTTGCGGTAGGTTTTGGCATCCATGCCGAGCAGGGCGGCGGAGGCGGCATAGAAACGGCCGTTGGAGTTGAAGCCAGCTTCGTAGATCGCCTCCGTCACGCTGCGGCTCTTCGGCAGTTCCTCGCGCATGCGCCTTGCGCGCAGGGCGGAGAGGTAGGACTTGGGAGTCAAGCCGGTGATTTGCTTGAAGACGCGCTGGAAGTGGGAGCGGCTCATGCCCGCCTGTCGCGCCAGCTCGTCCAGTCCGGGCGGCTCCGCCGCGCGTGCGGCCAGGCGGCAGGCTTCCGCCACGGCGGCGATCTGTTCATCCCGCAGGGAGCCGCCGTCCGGGCGGCAGCGCAGGCAGGGGCGGAAGCCCGCCTGCTCCGCGGCATCCCGCGTGTCGTGGAAAGCCAGGTTCTCCCGTTTCGCCGGGCGGGAGGGGCAGGATGGCATGCAATACACGCCGGTGCTGCGGACGGAGTAATAGAAGAGTCCGTCGGCATTCTTGTCCCGCCGCGCGACGGCTTCCCGCCGCGCGGCTTCGGTATCGTATCGTGGCGGTGTTGTGACCGTGCTCATTGTGCGTCCTTCCCTTGGATTCGGGAGCAGCATAGCGCGGCTTCGCGCGGCGGAAACTCCGCTTCTTGCTTTTGAATCCTGCGGTGCGGAGGTCCGGGGCCGGTGCCGTTTTTACTGCAAGTATTTGATCAGGGCCTCGCTCCGCGAGCGGACGTGGAGTTTCTGGTAGATATGCTTCAGGTGGAAGCGCACGGTATCGAAGCTGATGCCGAGCTGGTCGGCGATTTCCTTGGTGATGTAGCCTTTTGCGAGCAGGGCCAGCACTTCCTCCTCCCGCTGGGTGAGCTGTTCCAGGTCCGCATCCTTCGCTTTAGCCGGTTTGCGGAAGGAGTCCACCACCTTGCGGGCGATCTCCCCGCTCATCGGGGCTCCGCCGAACCAGACGTCCTTCACCGCGTCCACGATCGCCTGGCGCGGGGTGCGCTTCAGCAGGTAGCCGCTGGCACCCGCCTCCAAGGCCTTGAAGACCAGGTCGCTGTCCCCGAAAACGGTGAAAACGAGCACCTGGATCTCCGGCACCAGCGCCTTCAACTGCAGGGTGCACTCCACCCCGGTCATGCCCGGGAGCTGGATGTCCATGATGACCACGTCCGGTTTCAGGACGGGGAGTTCCTGCAAGGCTTCTTCCCCGCTCGGGAAGCTGCGGACGAAACGCAGGCTGCCGGCGCGCTCCACCGTGCGGGTGAGCATTTCGCAGATCTCCACGTTGTCTTCGACGATGGCTACGCTGATGGGCATGGCAGGGAGTCGGTTATTTCGAAAGGGCGGAAAGGGCGAGCGCGATCGCGGTGCCGAGCACGAGCCCGGCGAGG
>CBFGVD010000622.1:0-1896 GCA_965651965.1 uncultured Verrucomicrobiaceae bacterium
CGCCTTCGATGATGATGCTCTGGCTCTGGATCACGGTGGCGATCTTCACGAGCTGGTCTTCCGTGAGCTGGCCGGTGCGGATGTCCGGGTCGATGCCCGCTTGCTCGAGAATGCGTCCGGCGGTGGTGGTTCCGATGCCGTACATGTATTGCAGCGACGCCTCGATGCGCTTCTCGTTTGGGATTTCGATGCCGAAAATACGTGCCATGTGATGCTTTGGTGAGCGGGAATCCGGTGCGGGGAAAGGCTTGAGGAACGTGTCCGGCCTGCCCGAAGCGGGCGGGCTGTTTAGCAGACGACCCCCTGCTGGCAAGCGGGAAATCGAATTTTTCCCATAAGTTCACAGCTTTTCGATGCGGATGTTCCGGAACCACACTTTGTCGCCGTGGTCCTGGAGCAGGATCCGCCCTTTCGCGGGTCCGGCGAAGTCCGGGACTTTCGCGAACTTGCTGGCTTTCTTGAGCTCCGGCCACTCCTTGCCGGCGGTGTCGATTTCCACGACCACCCTGTCGTTCAGGACATGGACGAGCTTCGTGCCCTTCGCGACGATCCTCGATTTGTTCCACTGCCCGGCGGGCAAGGTCACCTTGTCCTTGGCGGGGGGCACGACCTCGTAGAGCGAGCCCGCGGAGGTGTCCGCCACCTTGCCGTTCGGATGCCCGGCGTCGTCCAGCACCTGGTATTCCGGGCCGAGCCAGCCGCCGGGGGACTTCCGGACGCGGTATTTCACCCCGCTGTTCCCGCCCGCGGCGATCTTCCACTCGAATTCCAGCACGAAGTCGCCGTATTCCTCCTCGCTGAGCAGGTCGCCCGCCTTTCCGGAGCGGTGGATGCAGCCGTCCTCGACCTTCCAGCCGTCCCCCGGCTTGCCGCCGGTGGCGGATTCCCAGCCTTTCAAGGTTTTGCCATCGAAAAGATCCACGAAACCCGCGTCCGCGCCGCGGGCGGCGGCGGCCAACAATCCGGTAAGAACCAGTGCTCTCAGCATGGCGGCAGCTTGAATGCCGCACCGCGCCGTGCAAGCAGGATTCGGGAAGATGTATGACAGCCGCAGCCGACGGGCGGCATTCCCTTCATACGCCTCGACAAACCGACGGCCCTCTTTAGTTTCGCTGAAATTCCGCACTCTTGCCCCAGCTCATGGAAGAAACCATCCCCGCACCGCCCCCCTCGGCAGCCGGTCACGCCGACCACCAGCTCCCGCCCGACGACGTGGCGGCCATCGACCAACTCGGAAAAACCTACGCGGCGCTGAAGGCGGAGCTGGGGAAGGCGATCATCGGCCAGGAAAAGGTCATCGAGCAACTCGCCATCTGCCTCTTCGCCCGCGGCCACGCGCTGCTGATGGGGGTGCCGGGACTGGCGAAAACGCTGCTGGTTTCCTCCGTGGCGAAGACCTTCGACCTCAGCTTCAACCGCATCCAGTTCACCCCGGACCTGATGCCCGCGGACATCACCGGCACGGACATCATCCAGGAATCCGGCGCGGGCGGGCGGCGGGAGTTCGAATTCGTCCGCGGCCCGGTCTTCGCGAACATCGTGCTGGCGGATGAAATCAACCGCGCCCCGGCCAAAACCCAGTCCGCCATGCTGGAGGCCATGCAGGAGCTGAAGGTGACGGTGCTGGGCCGCAGCTACGAGCTGCACCCGCCTTTCTTCGTCCTGGCCACGCAGAACCCGGTGGAGCAGGAGGGCACCTACCCCCTGCCCGAAGCGCAGCTCGACCGCTTCATGTTCCTCATCGAGGTGGAGTACCCCAGCGCGGAGGAGGAAAAGCGCATCGCCCGCGAGACCACCGGCAGCGCCCGCGCCACGCTGAACCACCTGCTGGACGGCCACGCGGTGATGGCCTACCAGCAGCTCGTCCGCCGCGTCCCGGTGCCGGAGCACCTCTAC
>CBFGVD010000623.1:0-1889 GCA_965651965.1 uncultured Verrucomicrobiaceae bacterium
CACCACCGGGGGCGTGGCCGGGGACACGGCGGTGAAGGGCATCCATGCACCCGTGGTCTCCGCGGAGGGCGTGGTCCTGACCATCGCGGCCCGGGAGGGCGCGTCCTTCGTGGAGGAAGGGGGGAGCCGGGTGGCGGTCATCGACGGGATCCGATACGAGGTAAGGGCCTCCACGGATCTGGTGAGCTGGGATGCCGCGGTGGAAGAGGTTTCCCCGGTGTCCGGCGGGCTGCCGGAACCTGTCTCGCCCTGGGGTCTGCACAGTTTCCGCATCGCGGGCCCGGCCAGCGACCGGGGTTTCCTGCGCCTGGAGGTTTCGGAAAGCCCCTGAGACGCTTTTTTCAGTCGGCATGGTGCCGCGCCCGGCGAGGTCCGGGCGCGGCTTTTTCTTTTTCAAGGTCTTGCATCTGGGCTCTGGACTCTTGGGCCTCCTCCCTTTACTGCCTGCCCCGCCATGTCAGAAGCCATCCAGCCGCAATCCACCGAAGCCGAACTCATCGCCGTCCGCCGTGAGAAGCTCGGGAAACTGCGTGAACTTGGGGTGGATCCCTTCGGCGCTGCTTTTGAAACCACCCATAGTCCCGCGGAGCTGCGGGCGGATTTCGCGGAGGGTCTGCAGGTGAAGGTCGCGGGCCGCATCACCGGCCTGCGGAACATGGGCAAGTCCTGCTTCTTCCACCTGGGCGACGTGCACGGGGCGATCCAGGGCTACCTTTCCGTGAAGGAACTCTCGCCCGAGCAGCTTGCGGTCTTCGAGTGCCTGGACCGCGGCGACTGGCTGGGTATCGAGGGGGAAACCTTCGTGACCCGCACCGGCGAGCCCTCCATCAAGGTTTCCGGTTTCACCGTTCTTTCCAAGTCCCTCCGCCCGATGCCGGACAAGTGGCACGGCGTGGCCGACCGGGAGATCAAGTACCGCAAGCGCCACCTCGACCTGATGTCGAACGAGGAAAGCGCCGCCGTCTTCGTGACCCGCAGCCGCATGGTCGCGGAGATCCGCGCCTTTTTCCACGAGCGGAACTTCCTGGAAGTGGAAACGCCGATGCTCCAGGACATTCCCGGCGGGGCCGCGGCGCGCCCCTTCGAGACCTACCACAACGCCCTGGGCATGCCGCTCACCCTGCGGATCGCGCCGGAGCTTTTCCTCAAGCGCCTGCTGGTGGGCGGATTCACGAAGGTCTTCGAGCTGAACCGGAATTTCCGCAACGAAGGCATTTCCCGCCGCCACAATCCGGAATTCACGATGCTGGAGGCCTACCAGGCCTTCGCCGACTTCGAGATCATGGCGGATCTGGTGGAATCCCTGGTCTGCCACCTTGCGGAGAAGTTCTGCGGCGGGCTCAAGATCGAGCATAAGGACGAAGAGGGGAACCTGCTCCGCACCATCAATCTGGAAAGACCCTGGAAGCGAGCGGATTACGCCGATCTCGTAGCCGGTGCGGCCGGAGCCGATTTCTTCACGATCACTCCGGAGCAGCGCCGCGAGCGCTGCGATCAGCTCGGCGTGCAGATTTCGCCCGACATGGAGGATCACGAGGTGATCCAGCAGGTTTTCGAGAAGCTGGTGGAGGAAAAGACCTTCGATCCCTGCTTCGTGACCCGCGTTTCCAGCCAGCTCGTGCCGCTGGCGAAGCTCAGCCCCGGCGGCAAGACGGTGGAGGTTTACGAACTCATTATCAACGGGCAGGAGATTTCGCCCGGCTATTCCGAGTTGAACGACCCGGACATCCAGCGCGAGCGCCTGGAGCACCAGTCCGGGGAAGAAACGCAGAAGGTGGACTACGATTTCATCGAGACCCTCGAGCACGGCATGCCGCCCGCGGGAGGCATCGGCATCGGCATCGACCGCTTGATCATGATGCTCACCGGCGCGCCGACGATCCGCGACG
>CBFGVD010000624.1:0-1882 GCA_965651965.1 uncultured Verrucomicrobiaceae bacterium
TCGCCTTCACGAAATCCGCCGTCACCGCCTCGGCCTGGTTGCCCCATGAAGAGCGGGCGTAAGTCAGGATCGCCGCGATCTGGTCGTCCGGTAGCACACCGCCCTGCGGTGGCATCTCCAGGTTGAATTTCCGACCGTCCACCTCGATCTCCCCGTGCAAGCCGTGCAGCACGATCTTCACCGGCCGCGCCGCGTCCCCCAGGATCCAGTCGCTTCCGGCCAGCGGCGGAAAGGTCCCCCCCGTCGCTCCCTTGCCATCCACCCCGTGGCACGCGGAGCAATAGAGCGTGTAAAGCTGGCCACCGTCCTGGGCGTGGAGCGGAGCAGCGCAAAGCATGGCGAGAAGGGCGGTGCGGAGCATGTGAGGAGAAGAACGTTCTTTGTCGTCCCTGCCTATCCCGTGGATGGGGGGCATGACAGGAATGCACGCTTATCCTGTTAACCACCGCGACCGCTAGGAGTCTTTCACCCCGCCCGCGACGCATTCGACATAGAACCCGGCGCCCCGCACGTCGGCTCAAAAAAATGTCCCGAAGGGACTACGCCCCGAAGCCCGGGGTTGCGAGGGAACCGAGCTACTCCGGGAAAACGTCGGTGGATCACCTATCTCGCAAGAGGTGCGGCCGTGAACTTCCCCGGACCGCGATTATTCCCGTGCCTCGCCGGCTCGCTTCTCCCGGTAGTACCGCTCCAGACCCAGCGCCGCGCAGTCCGCATACTCCCGGAAAATCGAGGGCCGCATCTTCCCCGCGACCATCTTCAAGCCCTCGTAGTCCCCCGCCTGCATCCGTTCATGATCCTCGGTCGAGTTCATGACGTACGGTTCGAAATAGATCACCGGGCATCGGTACGTCCGGTTCGCCAGGAGATTGCGCGCCCACAGGTAAGGATTCCCGTCCACGTTCCGCACGTTGCCGCTCGTGAGGTAAAGGTAGGGCGGCATCCCGGTGCGCTCGACGAATGCGGTCGCGACGCGGGTCGAGACCTCCGTTTCCTCCCGGTGGACGCCCTGAACTAGCTTCAACAGCAGGTCGTGCCGCTGGTCCGCGAGCGCCACCTCGGCGTCGGTGTAACCGCCGTTCAGGATCATGTGGAAATGATTCGCGGGCACGAGGGTGGGGGAGTTGGGATCGCCCCACGCATCCGCATTGAAATGCAGGCACAGCACGAGGTCCGGGCGGAGGGTTTCGTTCACCTTCTGCGCCCGTGCCCGGATCTCCGCGGTACGGTAGAAAAGCCGCTCCGCCAGCTTCGCGATGTCGCCTCCCGCCTCGCTGCGCCCCGCCTCCTCGCGGAGATTCTCGGGGCGGAGCGGCGTGACCGGTTCGGTTCGCTCGCGCACCAGCGCCACCGTGGCTCCCAGCGCTTCAAGCTGCGGCTTGAGCAGCTTTGCCACCGCCAGGGTCATGTCACCCTCCTGCACCGGCTGGCTGCCCGGGATCTGAAACCAGCGTTCCTCCATTTTCCCCCACGGCCCGCCGATGTGCCCGGGATCAATGGCGATCTTCACGCCTTCCAATGGCCGGCCGGCCGGGGCGGGACCGAGCTCGGCCGCATCCCGCCAGTAGCGGGGCGGTTTCCCCTCCAAGCCCTCGGGCGCGAACCGCAGCCGGAAAACATCCGCCGGATCCGGGGAGCTGCGGATCTTCACCTCGTCCGCCCCCACCTCGAACCACTCCCGCCATGCCGGCGAGACGGTGAACACCGCATCCATCTCGCGCAGGAACTGCGATCGCGTGATCACGCTTTGATAAGCATTCAGCTCATTCCAATCCGGGATCGGCGCGAGATCCGAGAGCGAGATCCGCCTCTCCGTCGTCTCCTCCGGAACCGTCTCACGCTGAACCTCGGAGGGCTTCTGCAGCAGCCAAGGCAGAAGCAC
>CBFGVD010000625.1:0-1880 GCA_965651965.1 uncultured Verrucomicrobiaceae bacterium
CTCGGAAGACGGCGAGGTGATCTCGAACCGCTACAAGCTGGAAGAGCCCTTCCATAGCCGCACCGATCCGGTGCGGTGACGCTCCCGCGGCGGACGCCCGCCCTATCCCCGCTGCTGGGAGGACTTCTTCAGCAGGTCGTAGGGAGTCCCGCAGTACATGCAGCGGAAGCGCTGGAGGAAGAGGATGCCGAGCACCGCCGTGTTCCCGTGGTTCAGCGGCGGCAGGCGGAAGGCCTTCGCGTGCTTGGAGGCCCCGCCGTCCAGCAGCGGGGTGCCCTTGCAGAGAGGGCAGCGCACGGAGCGGCGTTTGATGAAAGCCACCAGCCAGGTGATCAGGCAGGCGGCCAGCGAACCCACGAAAATTTGCACCGACTCCTCCCCCGGACGCAGGATCAGGATGACCGTACAGGTCAGGAAGGCGATGACGCAGAGATAGTGGATCAGCGTGAAAAACACGGCCACATGGTAGGGCCGCTTGTCATGCAGCGAACGGGCGCGGGAAACTGCTTCGGCGGCGACGGGACGGGACGGCATTTGCTTCGGAACCGTGAAGAAAAACCATCGGCATGGGCGATGCAAGGGGCATGGGGGAGAATGTCATAAGATATTCTCCTAACCCGATCCGGCCTGCGTTGCAGGATGCACCCTAGCGGAAGAGGATCGGGATCACCAGGATCGCCAGGATATTCACCACCTTGATCATGGGATTCACGGCGGGACCGGCGGTGTCCTTGTAGGGATCTCCCACCGTGTCCCCGGTCACGCTCGCGCGGTGGGCGATGGTGCCCTTGCCGCCATGGTTCCCGTCTTCGATGTATTTCTTCGCATTGTCCCAGGCACCGCCGGAGGAAGTCATGGCCAGGCCGAGGAAAAGGCCGGTGACGATGGTGCCCACCAGCAAGCCGCCCAGGGCCACGTGGCCGAGCGCCGGGATTTTCGCCACGGCCACCACGAAGACGAGCGGCAGCAGGGCCGGCAGGATCATCTGCCGCAGCGCCGCCTTGGTCACGATGTCCACGCACTGGCCGTATTCCGGCTTGTGGGTGCCGTCCAGGATCCCGGGATAGGCCTTGAGCTGGCGGCGCACTTCCTTCACCACCGCCCCGGCGGCGTTTCCCACCGCATCCATGGCATAGGCGGTGAAGCAGAAGGGCAGCAGGCCGCCGATGAAGAGTCCGATGATGACGCGCGGGTCCATGAGATCGAAGGCGAAGTCCTGATGCATGTGGGCCTTCAGTTCCTCCACGTAGGAGCCGAAGAGGACCATCGCGGCGAGGCCGGCGGAAGCAATCGCGTAGCCCTTCGTCACCGCCTTCATGGTATTGCCCACGGCGTCCAGCTTGTCGGTCACTTCCCTCACCTCCGGGTCCAGCCCGCTCATCACCGCGATGCCCCCGGCATTGTCCGTGATCGGGCCGAAGGCATCCAGGGAGATGATGATGCCGGAAAGGCTGAGCATGCTCACCACCGCGATGGCGATGCCGTAGAGCCCGGCCTCCGCATGGCAGTACCAGATGGAAGCGGCGATGCAGAGCACCGGCAGCGCGGTGGCATGGTGGCCGGTGCTGATGCCCGCGATGATATTCGTCGCGTGACCCGTTTCACAGGCCTTCGCCAGCCGCCGCACCGGCCGGTGGTTGGTGGAGGTGAAGTAATTCGTGATCAGCACCGTGGCGAAGGTCAGGCCGATGCCCGCCAGCACGCAGCGGTAGAGCTGGGCGGCATCCACCGCCCGCCCGGCGAAATCCACCGGCGCGGGGAAAATCGTGTGCGTGAGCGGCTGCAGCAGCAGCGCGGAGACCAGGCCGCTGATGGCCACGCCGCCGACCAGCGCCGCCGTGGCGGGCACCCGCGCCACGTTCACGAAGAGGATGCCCAGC
>CBFGVD010000626.1:0-1864 GCA_965651965.1 uncultured Verrucomicrobiaceae bacterium
TTTCTTCGAGTCCCCCCACCGCCTGCTCTCCACCCTGGAGCTGCTGGCGGAAAAGCACCCCGGCGCCCCGTGCTGCGTGGCACGGGAGCTGACGAAGAAGTTCGAGACCTACCACCGCGGCAGCGCGGCGGAACTCGCGGCATATTTCAAGGTCCACCCGCCGAAGGGGGAGATCGTTTTTCTCATCGCCGGCGAGGCGAGGAAGCGGGAGTAGGCCGCCCGGTTTCAGGGCGGATGGCGCGATCCCCCGCCGCTCAGGCCCCCTTACCCCCACTCCGCTGGATCCATGCCGTAGAACCTCGCCAGCTCCGCGTAGATTTCCGGCTCTTCCCGCTTCAGGCCGCGGCTCCGCTCGAAAAACGTCTCCGTGGCCACGGCGAAGAATTCCGCCGGGCTCTCCGCCCCGTAGTCGTCCAATACGCTGCGCTTGCCCTCGTCCACGCGCTCGCGGAAGGCCTCGTAGGCGGAGCGAAAAGCCTTCGACCATTTCCCGTAGTCCTCGGCCTGCTCCAGCTCGGGCACTCCGTCCGCCACGCCGTCGCTCTGGTCGAGCTGGTGGGCGAATTCGTGCAGCACCACGTTCAGGCCGTCTTCCGGAATCAGATCCCCTTGCTTCACCGTCTGCCAGGCCAGCACCACGCTGCCGTGGCCCCAGGATTCCCCCAGGCGCACGTCTTCCATCCCCCATTCGTCCTTCACGGTGAAGGCATCCGGATAAACGAGGATGCTGCGCAGCCGCTCGTAATAATCCTGCGGCCGGCGGGCGACGAGCAGGCAGGCAGGCGCGGCGATGGCCAGCCGCATCTCCTCGGTGACCTCTTGCAGGCCGCCGCAGGGCTGGAAGGTCATTTCGTACAGGAAGACCTGCATCCAGCCCTCGGTCTCCGCCCGGATCTCGCCGGGAATTTCCTCCCACAGCGGGAAATGCCCGCTCACGATGGCGCGCTGTCTTTCATTCAGCGGCCGGGCGCGCAGTTTCGCCCGCCGCCGTTCCACCCGGCCCGCATGCCAGGCGACCAAGGCGGCCACCAGCACTAGCCCGCCGAGCAGGATCCACAGCCCGGTCATGAACCCGCCCCGGTTTTCCGGCTCACCAGATAGACCAGTCCGCCACCCGTGGCCAGCCCGCCGAAGAAGATCAGCCAGAACCAGCCGTCCACGAAGTCCGGCAAGTCCACATTCATCCCGAAGAGGCCGCCGAACGCGACCAGAGGGAGGAAAAACCCTGCCAGCAGGTTCAGGCGGAAAGCGATCTTGTTCAGCTTCTCCGCAGTCGCCTGCTGTTCCTCGCCCCGCTCGGCCATCCAGAATTCCAGGGTCAGCCGCGCGTCATGGTGGAGTTGTTCGGCGGTGCGCTCCAGCTCGCGGGAGCGGTCGCGGTAGGAGCGGAGTTCGCGGTTGTCCTCGTCGTTGGCCAGGGTCTGCTCGATGGCCAGGGCGAGGTTCCGCGAGGAGCGGGCAAGCGGGCCGGAGGCCCGGGCCAGGGTGAAGACTTCCGCCGCGGTGTCCGCCTCGTCGATCACGTCCTGGTATTCATCCAGGGCCTTGGCGTAGCGATCCAGCAATTCGCCGATTTTCCGGAGACCCTTGACCCCGGTGTAATCGACCCAGATCTCATCCTGCCGCCTCCAGAAAATCAGGGGTTCTCGCTCGGGGGAACCGGCCTTCGGGACATCGTGGACGATCAGAAGCAATTCGTCCCGGCCGACGAGGCAACGCTGGTTTCCCGGGCGGTTGCTCAGTTGGTCTAGGATCTCCTCTTCCGGCTCGATGCCGGCGGGGAGATAGGGAAAGTCCGAGCATTTCGACATCGCGGCCCCATTTCACGCCTCGCGGCGGCTGCCCGCCAATCCGAAAAACACGC
>CBFGVD010000627.1:0-1861 GCA_965651965.1 uncultured Verrucomicrobiaceae bacterium
CCCAGGGCGCGGGCCACGGCGGCAGCCACCCGCACCTCGTCCACCAGTTCGTGAAGATGCTCCGGACCGGGCAGGATTCCTACCCGAATGCCGTCCAGAGCGCGAATATCACCTGCACCGGCATCCTCGCCCACGAATCGGCCATGAAGGGCGGCGAGATCATCCGCCTGCCGGAGTGGACGCTGAGCTGAAGCGCCCCGCTATTTCCGATGCATCAAACGGAGGCACCCCTGCGAAGGGGTGCCTTTTTTGCGGAAACCTCAATTTCCCCGGAATAAGAAGCCGGTTTTTTCCAACAGCTTTCCATTTGTGCCCCCGGACGAGCTGTCTATGGTCGCCTTTGCCATGAATGCTCCTACCCATGACCGCCGTACTTTCCTGAAGCTCTCCATCGCCGCCGGGGCCGCCGGGGCCGCACCGCTGGCCATGGCGCAGGAGAAGCCCGCGTTTTCCCTGCCGGAGCTGCCCTACAAGCCGGACGCGCTGGCCCCGCACATCGATGCGAAAACCATGGAGATCCACCACGGGAAGCATCACGCGGGTTATGTGAACAACCTCAACGCCGCCATCGCGGCCAATGCCTCCCTGAAGGGCAAGAGCCTGGAGGAAATCGTGTCCGGCCTGCCCGCGGTGAGCGACGAGGCCCTGCGCACCACGCTGCGCAACAATGCCGGCGGCCACTGGAACCACGCCGCCTTCTGGGAAATGATGGCTCCCGCCGGAAGCGGCGGTGCCATGGGCGAGAAGCTGCTGGCCGCGATCAAGAACGCCTTCGGCTCCGCGGACGACTTCAAGAAAGCCTTCGGCGATGCGGCCGCGAAGCGTTTCGGCTCCGGCTGGGCCTGGCTGATCGTGCAGGACGGCAAGCTGAAGGTCGTGAGCACCCCGAACCAGGACAACCCGCTGATGAAAGGCATCGTGCCGGATTCCGACCTCGGCACCCCGATCCTGGGCCTGGACGTCTGGGAGCACGCCTATTACCTGAACTACCAGAACCGCCGCCCGGACTACATCGGCGCCTGGTGGAACGTGGTGAACTGGAAGAACGTCAACGAGCGTTTCGCCAAGGCCTGAGGGCTCTCCTGCCCCGTTTTTCCCCGGCCCCGCTGGCAGACATGCCGCGGGGTTTTTGTTTTTTCCGCGGAAAGGAGAAATTTTTTGTCCGCTTTTCCCTCCGCGCGGACAGATCCTAGTAGAAATGCCGGAAAACGGAGCATCCGATCCCGAATTGCTTGCCGAGTGGCTGGAGCAGCGCCGCGAGGCCGCCTTCCACGCCCTGGTGGCCCGCTACGCCGGTCTGGTGCACCGCACGGCGCTCCGCACGACCGGGGACGATTCACTCGCGGCGGAAGCATCCCAATTGACCTTCATCACCCTCGCCCGCAAGGCGAAGGCGCTGGCCGCGCGGGGCTCGCTCGCCGGGTGGCTGCACCTCACCGCCGTGATGCAGGCGAAAAACCTGCTCCGCCAGCGCCTCCGCGAATCCCGCAAACGCGAACTCCTGCGCACGCATATG
Organism: uncultured Verrucomicrobiaceae bacterium; assembly: GCA_965651965.1. Lineage (GTDB taxonomy): Bacteria > Verrucomicrobiota > Verrucomicrobiia > Verrucomicrobiales > Akkermansiaceae > Haloferula. The sequence continues at coordinate 1,517 of CBFGVD010000627.1, forward strand.
GATACCGACTCCCCCGGCCAAGCGGCCGATCTCTGGCGGCGCATGCAGCCGGTGCTGGATGAAGCGCTGGCCGCCCTTTCCGCGAAGGACCGCGAGACCCTGCTGCTCCGCTTCTACCGCTCCCTGAGCGTGCGGGAAATCGCCGCCGCTCTAGGAATCGCCTCCGCCGCCGCGCAGAAGCGGCTGGACCGCGCCACGGAGCGCCTGCGCCGCCAGCTTGCCCGCCGCGGCTGCCAGGCGGGCGGCTCGCTCGGCGCGGTGATGCTCGCCGGTTTCGGGGCCGACGCCCAAGCTGCAGGCCCCTCCGCCTCCCTCATGGCCTCGAAGGCCCTCGCCGCCGCGGGA
>CBFGVD010000628.1:0-1834 GCA_965651965.1 uncultured Verrucomicrobiaceae bacterium
TGTCCCCGCGGAGGCAAGCACGGCCCGGGATACCGAATTTTCCATCTGGTCCGCCGAGGGGAAAGACCGCGACATGCTCCTCGAGCGCCTGAGGGAAGACGGCTGGGAACCTTGCGAAGCGAGCGCGCGCTGGGATCTCCGCAAGGACGGAAACCTTTTGCTCGCCGCCACGGAAAGGGGCGACGGCATCGGGAAAAACATCCTGGTACGGATCCGGGGCGACGGCTCCCTGGAAGAGCGGATCCGCCGCTTGTCCTAAACAAACCGCTCAACCCAAGGGCGCGAGCAGGGCCGACAAGGTGCCCTCGTCCGGCGCCGCCGCACGCGCTGCATCGGAAAGCAGGGAGTCCGCGAGCTGGCTTTTCTTCGCCTGGAGCTGATGGATGCGCTCTTCCACGGTGCCCTGGCAGATCAGCTTGTGGACGAAGACCGGCTGGGTCTGGCCGATGCGGTAGGCCCGGTCCGTTGCCTGGGCTTCGGCGGCAGGGTTCCACCAGGGATCGTAGTGGATCACGGTATCCGCGGCGGTGAGGTTCAGGCCGGTGCCGCCCGCCTTCAGGGAGATGAGGAAGACGGGGTAAGCACCGCCCTGGAACTTCTCCACAAGCTCGCCGCGGTTCTTCGATTCCCCGGTGAGTTTCAGGTACGGCACTTTCCGTAGTTGTAGCAGTTGCTCCACCAGTTCCAGCATGGAGGTGAATTGCGAGAACAGCAGGATGCGGCGGCCTTCCTCGATCAAGGTGTCCAGCAGATCCGCGAGGTAATCGAGCTTGGCGGAGCCCGCGGCCTCCGCTTCCAGTTTCGATTCGCCTTCGAATTTCAGCAGTTTCGGCTCGCAGCAGATCTGGCGCAGCTTGAGGAGCGCTTCCAGGAAAAGCATGCGCGATCCCTCCAGCCCCTTGATCGCGATGGCCTGCCGGACCCGCTTGTCCATGGTGGCGCGGACGGTTTCGTAGAGGTCCTTTTGCGCGGTGTTCAGCTCCACCGCGTGGATGAGAATGGTTTTCGGCGGCAGCTCCTTGGCCACCTGGTCCTTCGTCCGGCGCAGGATCAAGGGCGCCACGCGGGACTTGAGCGCAAGACGGCGGTCTTCATCCCCGTCCTTTTCAATGGGATTCCGGAAGCGGCGGTTGAAATCCTCCTGCCCGCCGAGAAAGCCGGGCATGAGGAAGCGCATGAGGCTCCAGAGCTCGCCCAGGTGATTCTCCACCGGCGTACCGGAGAGGCAGAGGCGATGCCGGGCATCGAGGCGGCAGGCGGCCTGCGCCATCTTCGACGCGGGATTTTTCACGTACTGGGCCTCGTCCAGCACGGCGAGGTGAAAGGCGTGCTCCTGCAGTTTCTCGATATCGCGGGGTAGCAGCGCGTAGGAGGTGAGCACCAGATCCGCATAGGGGATCGAGCGGAAATACTTCTTCCGCTGCGGGCCATCAAGCATGAGGATGCGCAGGGAGGGTGCGAATTTCTGCACCTCCGCCCGCCAGTTCGGCACGACGCTGGTGGGTGCGACGACGAGTGCGGGCCTGCCCCGGGTGCGGCCGCTTTCCTTTTCCGCGAGGATATGAGCGATGGTCTGGAGCGTCTTGCCGAGGCCCATGTCGTCCGCGAGGATGCCATTCAGCTCATGCCGCGCGAGGAACTGCATCCAGCGGAAGCCTTCCATCTGGTACTCCCGCAAATCCGCGCGGATGCCGGGCGGAAGCCCGACTTTTTCGATTCCGGAGAATGAGCGCAATTTCCCTGCCAGATCTGCGAGGCGCTCCGGGGCGGGTATGCCCAGTTCCTCCGAGGTGGCGATGGCCGCCGCGTCCAGGAGATGCAATTTGAGTTTCCC
>CBFGVD010000629.1:0-1786 GCA_965651965.1 uncultured Verrucomicrobiaceae bacterium
CGGGCCGCCTTTTGCCGTTCGTCCCGCAGCAGCACGCACTGGCCGTAGCCCAGGCCGCCGGTGCGCTCGATCCGGTTGCTGATTTTCACCAGCGCTTCCACGCAGCGCAGCGGGTGCAGGCCCACGCTCGTCTCGCCGGAAAGCATCAGCGCGTCCGCCTCCTCGTAGGCCGCGTTTGCCACGTCCGTGACCTCCGCGCGCGTCGGCGTCGGATTCTGGATCATGGATTCCAGGAGCTGGGTCGCCACGATCACGCGTTTGCCAAGCTCGTGGCAGCGCTTCACCAGGCGGCGCTGGAGGATCGGCAGTTCCTCGAAATCCACCTCGATCCCGAGATCTCCCCGGGCGACCATGATCACGTCCGTGGCCTGGATGATGGAGTCGATATTCCGGATCGCCTCCTGGTCCTCGATCTTCGCCACGATCTGCGCCCCGCCCTCCAACGCCTCCACCGCCTCGCGCAACTCGCGCACGTGGGCAGCATCCCGCACGAAGGAACCGGCGATGTAATCCGCATCGCACTCCACCGCCAGGGCCAGGTCGCCGCGGTCCTTTTCCGTCAGCGCGGGCAGGTTCAGGCGCGTGCCGGGCAGATTGATGTGGCGGCGGGAACCCATCTTCCCGGCCGTCTTCACCTCGCAGATGATCCGGTCGTCCTGCCGGACCTTGATCTCCATGAGCATGGTGCCGTTGTCCACCACCAGGGTGCGGCCCGCGGCCACGTCATCCATCAGCCCGTCGTAGTTGACGGTGGTGGAAAGCTCGATGGAAGGCTCCGCGGTGCTCTTGCGGAATTCCACCATGTCGCCGATTTTCAGCTCGTAGGGCTTTTCCAGATCCCCCGTGCGGATCGAGGGGCCGGTGAGGTCGAAAAGCACGGCCACGTGGACCGCCCGCTCCGCCGCCGCCCGGCGCACCCGGCGCGCCATTTCGCGCGCCCAATCGTGCTTCGCGTGGCTCATATTGAGCCGGAAGACGTTCGTGCCGAGGTCGATGAGCTGGCCGATGGTTTCCTCCGCCTCCGTCGCGGGGCCGAGGGTAATGATGATCTTGGTTCTGCGAGACATGGAACGGGGAGGATTCTGCGGGCGCGCCCGCGGCGAGTCGAGCGGCTACAGGTGCATCTTCCGTGCCGGATTCGTCGCGGCCCCGGGAGGGGGGCGGACCGGCACCGGTCGCTCCGGACTCAGCGCGTCTCCTTGCCGCATCCGCACCCGCTGCCGCAGCCCTTTTTCTTCCGTTTCGCCTTGGAAGCCAGGAAGAGCCCCGCGAGCAGCACCGCCGCCAGCGCGGCCCATGTTTGCCAATCCGTCATCTCAGAAGAATAGAAGCGCGATCCGGTAGGCCGCAAATGCCGCCACCCAGGCGAAGGCGCTCATGAAGAGGAATTGTCCCACCGCCCATTTGAGCGAACCGGCTTCCCGTGCCACGACGGCCGAAGTGGGCAGGCATTGCAGCGCGTAGATGAAGAACACCAGCAGGGAGATGACGGCGGGAACGGTGAACATCGGCCGCCCATCCGGCCATTTTTCCTCCATCAGCCGTGCACGCAGCCGGGTGAAGGTCTCCTCCTCCTCTTCGGCCTCTTCCACATGGAAAAGCTGCGTCATGGAGGACACGAAAACCTCCCGGGCGGCAAAGGATGTCAGGATCGCCGTCCCCCCGCGCCAGTCCAGCCCCAGCGGCCTCACCAGCGGCTCCGTGAGGTGGCCCACACGACCCATCAGGCTGTGGTCGAGCTTCGCGCCCTCGTCCGCATCCGGATCGTCGAGCTTCGGATAGGTCG
>CBFGVD010000630.1:0-1780 GCA_965651965.1 uncultured Verrucomicrobiaceae bacterium
ACCTCCATCCCGCGCTCCGCCGGAGCATCCGAGCCAGGCGCGCGGCCATGTGAGTTATTAAAAAGCCTTAGAAGGACACGCTCCCGAACCAGCGGGCGACGTCCTCCGTCAGGCCGCCGCCATGGCGGGCGAGCAGGCGGAAATAGCCTTTCCTCCCGTCCGGGGCCTTCAGCATGAAGCCCTCCGTACCATAGAGCGGGGCCGCGCCGGCGGTGGCGGCGGATTCCTGGAACCAGCGGACCTCCTCGCCCAGGATGCTCGCTTCCCGCCATTCCTGCTCCGCCGGCTCCGGTGAAAACGTGTTCCGTTCCACCTGCCTGCCGCGGAGCGGCGGCGGGGAGGAGAGCTTCGGCAGCGGCTCCGCCATGCCGCGGATCATCAGCCGGGAGGAGGGCTTCCGCGGATCGATATAGGTGAGCAGGTAGCCGCCCTCCCCGTCCCGCTGGATCGCGGGCGGCCCCCACACCTGCTCCAGGCCGCGGGAGCGCAGCACGGGCACGGTGACTCCCAGCAGGTCCGATCCCTCCCGCAGGGTGGAATTCCGCTCGACCACCGCCTTTTGCCAGGCCTCCAGGCGGCCGCTCCCGCAAGCACCCAGGGTGAGGGCGAAGGACGTGGCGCCGAGCATTTTCAGGAGTCTTCCGAACATGCCTCCACCGATACCCGCGTCGAGCCTCCTGCCAAGGCCCGGCTTCGCGTTTCCGCAAAAATCCCGGCTCGCCAAAGCCCGGGGCGCGGGTCAAAAGGACGCCCCGCACGCCGCTCTCTAACATGCGCACGCTCGTCACCAACGCCCGGGTCGTTTCCCCCGGTCTCGATCTGCCCCGCGCCGCCGTCCTGATCGAAGACGGCTGGATCACCGCGGTGGTGGAGGGGAACAACCTGCCGAACACGGCCGAAAGGATCGACGCCGAAGGCAAGCTGCTGATGCCCGGCTTCATCGATATCCACAGCCACGGGGCGGACGGCTGCGACACGTGCGACGATTCGCTCGACTCCCTGCGCCACATCGCCCGCCGCAAGCTGCAGGAAGGCGTGACCACCTGGCTGCCCACCACGCTGACGCAGCCGAAGGAGAAACTGAAATCCATCGCCGGGAAGATCGCGCAATTCTGCAGGGAGGGCGGCCTGACCCGCTGCCCCGGCATGCACGTGGAGGGCCCCTTCATCAACAGGGAGCGCGCGGGCGCGCAGAACCCACAATTCGTAAGGCCCCCCGATTTCGCGGAAGTGGAGGATCTCCACGCGATCATGCCTGCCCTGATTCTCTCGCTCGCGCCGGAAATGCCCGGTGCCATCGAACTGATCCGCGGCTGCCGGGCGCTCGGCATCACCTGCTCCGCCGCCCATACCGCGGCGACGGCCGCGCAGGTTTTCGCCGCCTGCGATGCGGGCCTGACCCACCTGACCCACTACGGGAACGCGATGACCCCGCTGCACCACCGGGAAATCGGGGTGATAGGCGCGGGGATGGTGGACGAACGGCTGATGATCGAATTGATCGCGGACGGCATCCACCTCTCGCCGGACATGCTGCGCCTGGTTTTCACGACCATCCCCATCGACCGCCTGATGATGATCACGGACTCGGTGGCGGCCTCCTGGATCGGGGAGGGCGAAGTGGACCTGGGCGGTCTGGCCGTGGTGGTGAAGGACAACGTGGCGCGCCTGAAGGATGGCGGCGCGCTGGCCGGCTCCACCTTGAAGGCGAACGAAGGCCTGAAGAACCTGGTGGAAATCACCGGCCTGCCGCTTTCCGAGCTTTCGAAAGTCACCGCAT
>CBFGVD010000631.1:0-1775 GCA_965651965.1 uncultured Verrucomicrobiaceae bacterium
AGCCGTCCCCGCCCACGATGACGAGGGCGCGGATCTCCAGCTGGTCCATGGTGCGCTTGGCCTTGGCCACGATGTCGGCGGGCACCTCGGCGATATCGCCCTTGCCCACTTTCGCGGCGAAGTGGCCCTTGTTCGTGGTGCCCAGGATGGTCCCGCCGAGCTTGAGGATGCCGTGCGTGTCCTGCGGCCGCAGGACCTTGTAATCGCCCGGCGGCAGCAGGCCCTCGAAGCCGTCCTTGAAGCCGATCACCTCCCAGCCGAGCTGGCTGGCCGCTCCCACGACGCCGTGGATCACTGCATTGAGTCCGGGGCAGTCGCCCCCGCTGTTGAGAATACCGATGCGCATCGCGAAGGGATGTGGAGTGTTGGATTCGGTTCGATAAGTCAAAAACGCGCCATCATCAGCGCGGGTTGGGAACTTCGAGGATTTCCTTCTTCCGGTTCCCAACCGGAGCACCTGCGGCGACCCAGCGGTCGTAGGCGTCCCAGCCCGGACGGATGAAGCCGCGGGCGCGGTTGAAACGGTCCGGATGGTTCAGAACGACAACGATGAGGCGGCGCGGCGTCACCGCCTTCTCGCCGTCGGGCTTTTCCCGCACCAGGGGATCCCGCTCCACGGAGACGCTGACGCAGGGACCCGCCGCGGCGGTAGTCCCGGTTTTCACGCCCAGGACATTCGGCTCTCCGATCAATTCGTTGGTATTGTGGATCTTGTAACCTCTTTTGCCGGAGGGTCCGTCCACCGCGACCTCGCGGGACTTTTGCCGCACGATGAAGGTGAAGCCGGGCTTGCGCATCGCATAAATGGAGAGCTTGGCGATATCGGCCGCCGTGGAGACGCACCTTTGCCGCGGCAGTTCCAGGCCGTGGGGATTGCCGAAGCGGGTCTTGGAAAGGCCGATCGCCTTGCAGAGTTCGTTCATTTCCGCGACGAAGGCGGCGACCGGGTCGCCTTCCCTGCCGCGGGCGCGGAGGATTTCGGCCCCGATGTGGTTGGCCACGGTCATGGCGGCGACATTGTCGGAGCCCAGCATGGCGGAATAGAGGGCATCCCGCAGTGTCATGCTGTCCCCGGGCTGGAGTCCCAGGGGATTCGGCCCGCCGAAGGCCAGGGCGGAAGGGGGCACGATGGCGCTCACCATGCTCAGATCCGCGCCGGTGGCATCCGCCCAATCGACCGCGATGGTGGCGGTGGCAATCTTGGTGAGGGAAGCGACGGGGCGCTGGACCACGGAATTGGAGGCCATCAGGACCTTGCCGGAATGGGCTTCCACCACCATGTAGGCCTCCTCCCCCTGCCGGGCGGATGCCGCGGCGGAAAGGAGGGCGAAGATCGAAAGGAAAAACGCTCGCATCATGGACCGGGCGGACTTTAGCCACCCATCCGCGGCGGGCAAGGCGAACTCTCCGGCTTGTCCAGCCCGGCGACGGGAACTCCCGCCTTGCAAATGGCAGCGCCCCCCGTAAAATACCCTGCGTCAGGCAGCTCCGGACCCGGTCCGGCTGCCCGCCGCCGGCCAGAACGCAGATTTTGGCAGCAGCGCTCCGCTCGTGCGGGCGCAATCGGACTCCGGCGGACGCGGACCCCGCGGAGAAGCCTGCAAAACCGGGCCCAGCGTGCGATAGCCGCCGAGTCACGGGTCCACGGAAGCCCGCCCGTCCCGCTTCGAGCGGCGGCCTTCCCCGGCAACGTAAAGCCGGCGGCCCGGACCGGCCGGTCGAGCCCGCAGCCCCGCCCGAACGCGGGCGGCTGCCGGCCGTCGCAGGGGAGGCCC
>CBFGVD010000632.1:0-1771 GCA_965651965.1 uncultured Verrucomicrobiaceae bacterium
CCGACCGCAAGTGTGCAGCGGTGATCGACGGGGAGGTCGTCTTCTCGGAGGAAATCGTCTGGGACCCTTATTTCCAGAGCGATCCGGAATATCACATCGAAGGAGTGCAGGATTCCCTGCGCCGCGCCGCGGAGCACTTGCCGCGCGTGGATGCCATCGGCGGCAGTTCCGCGGGCGTGTATGTGAATAACGAAGTCCGCGCCGCCTCCCTCTTCCGCGGCGTCAGCGAGGAGGGCTTCGAGTCCCGCATCAAGCGGATGTTCCTCGAGCTGAAGGACCGCTGGGGAGGAATTCCCTTCGAGGTCGTGAACGACGGCGAGGTGACCGCCTTGGCCGGCTCCATGTCCTTGAACGAGAACGCCGTGCTCGGCGTGGCGATGGGCACCAGCGAAGCCGCGGGCTACGTCGATCCGAACGGCTCGATCCGGCCCTGGCTGAACGAACTCGCCTTCGCCCCCGTGGACTACCGGGAAAACGGCCCGAAGGACGAGTGGAGCGGGGACGAGGGCTGCGGCGTGCAATTCTTCTCCCAGCAGGGCGTGGCCCGGCTGGCGAAGGCCGCGGGCTACGACTTCGGCAAGATGCCTTTCCCCGAGCAGCTCGTGGAGGTGCAGAAGGCCATGAAGGAAGGCGACGAGCGCGCGCGGAAGATCTACGAAACCATCGGCACCTGTTTCGGCTACGCCATCGCCCACTACGCGGATTTCTACGAGATCCGGAACCTGCTCATCCTCGGCCGCGTGACCTCGGGCCGGGGCGGCGATGTCATCATTGCGGAAGCTGAAAAGGTGCTGGCCGCGGAATTCCCGGAGCTGAAGATCAAGCTCGTGGTACCGGACGAGAAGACCAAGCGCCACGGCCAGGCCGTCGCCGCCGCCAGCCTCGCGGCGCTATGACACCCGGAGCCGGTCCCCGCCGTCCTCCGGCCGGTGCCAGATTGACCCGCGGATGGGGAATTTTGTCCCGGTCCGCGGGAAAATTTGTCGCTCCGGTGTATTGTTCGATGGGGTTGTTCGTATTGGAAGCCAACGTGTTGCGTTGAGGTGTGCAGCTTGGCATCGGGCTTGCGATGTCTCTTTCCGCATGCCCCGCGGCAGAGCGGCGGTCATGTGCAAACCAACTCGAAACGACACCATGAACCTGATCACGAACTGGAACCCGCTCCGCGAAATGCAGGAGCTTCAGAACCGAGTCCTCCATGCCCTCGCCCCGCGTGGCGAAGCGCAAGACCGCGAGGCGATGGCGGTTGCCGAATGGTCCCCGGTGGTGGATATCATCGAGGACGAAAAGGAATATCTCATCAAGGCCGAGCTGCCCGAAGTCCCGCGTGAAAACGTCCGCGTGACGGTGGAGAACGGCAAGCTCTCCCTCAGCGGCCAGCGGACCTTCGAGAAGGAGGAAGGCAACAAGAAGTACCACCGCGTGGAACGCTTCTACGGGAGTTTCGCCCGCACCTTCAATCTGCCTGAAAACGCCGACTCCGAGAAGGTGGAGGCGGAATACAAGGACGGCGTGCTGCGCATCCACCTGCCCAAGCTGGAAAAAGCGAAGCCGCGCCAGATCGAGGTGAAGATCGACTGAGTTTCATAGGTAGGATGGTGCCCTCCGCCGTGCTCCGGCATGGCGGGGGGAATCCTGTTTCCTCGCCGCGGCGGGGAGCGTTCCCCGCGCGCTTTTCCTCAGCCCAGCTTCGCCCGCACGGCCTCGATCTCCTCGGTGAGGTGTTCCCAGCGGGTGATCGCGGCTTCCAGGCGCTGGGTGTTCTGCTCCA
>CBFGVD010000633.1:0-1747 GCA_965651965.1 uncultured Verrucomicrobiaceae bacterium
TGAGCCACGTCTCCGTCGCGTCGCTGACCGCCTCGCGGTACACGCGGGTGCGCGAGTCCAGCAGGCTCTCCGTCGCCTTGCCGATGCGGATGGCTTCATCCAGGTAGAAGCGCTGCCCGGTGCGGGTGTGGAGGGAGAGGAAATTCCGCAGCATCAGCCCGGTATTGTAGGTGAGCTGGGCCTTGTTGATCTGTCCGCTGGCCACGTCGATATTGTCCCAGAAAAGGCCGTTCGGTGCCTGCAGCGTTTTCACCGTCCATACGGTGATCTTCTCCCCCTGCGCATTCCATTCCGCGGGGTCTTTCTTGAAGCGGGCCAGGCGGAAGCAGCCGAGCGCCGCGGGGGCGTTCACGCAGGTGTTCTTGTCGCCGTCCTTGTGCTTTTCGTGCCACCAGATCCCGCCCCCGGCCTCCTCGTCCCAGCCGCTGAGGACGAATTCCAGCGTCTCCTCCGCGCGCTTCAGGTAGCGGGCCTCCCCCGTGAGCTCGTGGGCCTCCAGGAAAGTGAGCACCATCCAGGCGTTGTCGTCGTAGTATTTGTCGCTGCCGCCCTGGGTGCGCGCGGGTTCGTAGCCGGGAATCTCCACCTTCACGTCCCAGTAGGCATCCAGGGCCTCGAAATTCTTCCGCATCACGCTCCGGTAATCCCGGTCGTGGCGGGCGGCGGCGACCACGGCGGAAAACATGACCCCGCAGCCCCAGATCGTATCCGGCTCCTTGCCGCCCGATTTCCCGGCATAGAGGGCGGATTTCCGGTCCCAGAAGTGCTCCTGGATGTGCTCCATCACCTCCGCCGCCTTTTCCCCGTGCTCCGCGGCCTGCGCCGCCGCGGGCCGGGTCGAAACCATGCAAGCGAGGAAGGTGGCGGCGATACCGGGAAGGCGGGGGTTCATGGGATCAAACGGGGTTGACCGGTGATGACAGGCGGCCCGAGCGGGGACAAGACAAGGAACGCCGTGGTACCTCCCCGGCGGGGAAATTCCGGCTTGCCAAGTTCACTTTGTTATACAAAGTGAACCCGCCCTGACCCCTTCGAGGGATCTCCCCGCCCGGATACTTTGCACTACAAAGTCGATGACATCAAGCTCCGCTCCCGCTCTTGCCATGACCGCCCGAATCCGCCGCGCCTTCGTGCTGGGGCACGGGTCGGATGTCCGGGCCGCGCTCGCCCGCCTGGAAGCCCGCCTGCGCCGCGGGGCGGTGACCCTGCTCGGCCCGCTGGCTCCGGATGCGGCCCTCTGCGAAAGCTACCGCCGCCGCGGCCTGCTGGAGGGCTGCGCGGAGGAATACCGCGCCCCAACCCGCACCGTGGTGATTCCCCTGACCGGCCTGCCGAAAGCCTGCCGCCGGAAATGGAAGGAAAACGGCCACGATCTGCTGGACTTGACCCTGCCCGCGGTAAAACGCGCCCAAACCTCCCTGAACCTGCTGGCCCTGGAGCATTGCAAGCCGGTGGTGATCGGCAGCAGGGAAGAAGCCGAATCCGCCGCGATCGCCGGGGAGGTGGCGGGGGCGGTCGTGGTGGAAGATGCCGATCAGGCCGCGGCGCTGCCCTTCGCCCCGAAATTCGGCATCGTCTGCCAGACCACCCTCTCCGCCCGCCTTGCCCGGGCCGTGGCGGAGGCGATCCGGCTGCGCCACCCGGACAGCCGCATGGTTTTCCTCGATACGACCTCGCCCGCGGTCTCCGAGCGCGAGCAGCTCGCCTACATCGCGATGATCGAGGAAGAACTCGACAAGCAGTGGGA
>CBFGVD010000634.1:0-1746 GCA_965651965.1 uncultured Verrucomicrobiaceae bacterium
CCCCCCGGCAACGCATTACCCGCCGGGGGGGGCCCCCCCCCGCGGATTTTTCTCCCCGGTAAGTGCCTTTCCCTTGGCACTGGGGGGGCAGGCCCGGTGTTGGGGGTGTGGGGGCGGGATGGGCCGGGGACGCCTGTGCGGAACCGGCATGTCGATTCCGGGGAAGACTCCGGGTAGAGGAAGATTTTCCCCGAAAGCGGCGTCCTGACGCCGAGTCCGGAGACTCCGCCGCGGCCCCTCTCAGCCCTGGGCGTGGATCAGCCGCGTGATCTCCAGAGCCAATTCCAGCGCCGCAGCCCCCTGCTGGCCGGACACCGCCGGATCATGGCCATGGGCCACGCTGGAAATGAAGGCCGCCAGCTCCAGCTTGAGCGGCTCGCCCTTCTCCACTTCCACCTCCGCCCGCTGGATCGACATGCCCTCCCGCCAGTGGATTTGCCCGCCCTGCTCCTGGTAATCCAGGGAGAGGTAGCAATCGGACTGGAAAACCCGGATCTTCCGCATCTTCTCCGGGCTGATCCGGCTCGCGGTCACGTTCGCCACGCAGCCGTTCTCGAAGCGGATGCGGGCATTCGCGATGTCCTCCGAGGGCATCAGCACCGGCACGCCCACGGCATCGATGCTCGTCACCGGGGATTTTACCAGGTGCAGGATGACTTCCAGATCGTGGATCATCAGGTCCAGCACCACGCCGATGTCGATGCTGCGGTTCGGGAAGGGTGAAAGGCGGTGCGCCTCGATGAATTTCGGCTTGGTCAACCGCTCTTCCAGCCGCCGCAACACCGGGTTGAAACGCTCGATGTGGCCCACCTGGAGGATCTTGCCGTTCCGCTTGGCCGTTTCCACCAGCACCCCGGCGTCTTCCGTGGAGGGGGCGATCGGCTTTTCCATCAGGACATGGGCACCCAGATCCATAAGGCGGCAACCCACCTCCCGGTGGGCCACGGTGGGCACCGCCACGCTGATGGCTTCCGCCCGTTCGGCCAGTTCCTCCAGGGAGCCGACCGGCACCGCGCCGAATTCGTCCGCCACCGCCTTCGCCCGGGCGGGGTCGGCATCGTACACCGCGCAGAGCTTGGCTCCCGGGATCAAGCTGTACACGCGGGCGTGGTTCCGCCCCATCGATCCCGCCCCGGCCACGCCCGCACGAATGATTTCCATGCACGTTTCCTAGCCCCGTCCCGCCGCCGCGGGCAAGCGCGGGCCGCGCCCGCCCGGCCTTCGTCCCGATCCAGTGGACCGCACCCGGCTGCTTCCACATGCTTGCACCAATTCCGGCGCCGGAAGAAATTCGCAACGACTCCATCGGATTTTCAAGCAAACCCTCTCTGTCCGGCCGCTATTTGAAACCATACAAACGATGACAGCTTTTCCTCCCAAGCCATCGGCAAGAGGCGGTTTGCGCCTTCTGGCCCTGCTCCTGCTCGTACCGTCCCTCGCCGCCGCCGCTCCCACCGAATCCAGGGAAAGCCTGGAGTGGAAGAAGGACCGGAAGATGGCTTATCTCCAGTATCTGCCCGAGGGCTACGGGGAATCCGATTCCGCCCGGTTTCCGCTCGTGATCTTCCTCCACGGTGCGGGGGAACGCGGGGACGACCTGGAAAAACTGAAGAAACACGGCCCGCCCAAGGTCGCGATGAAGGAGCACGGTTTTCCCTTCATCCTCGCCGCCCCGCAATGTCCGGAGGGTCGCTGGTGGGAGCCGGATGAAGTCATCGCCCTCACCCGCCATCTGATGAAAACGCT
>CBFGVD010000635.1:0-1707 GCA_965651965.1 uncultured Verrucomicrobiaceae bacterium
GGCGTCCACCGTCGCCCCCTATAAGACGGATGAGCATACCCTCCATCTCTGGCACCTCGACGAAGCGGGACCGCCCTTCAAGGACGAGGGCGTGAGTCCGGTGCCTTTGCTGGGATTGCTCAACGGCGCGCGGTCGGGAGAGATCCCTTTGCCGGGATTCGGTGCCGCGGTGTCCTTCAATCTGCCGGAGAACGAACTGGGGGCCAGCCGGCCGTACGGGCCGATCCTGCTGGCGAAACCGCTGCTCGATGTGGGGCCGCGGGACAATGTGGATTTCCCTTTTCCCATCGCGGGGCACGACGGAGCCTTCACGATCGAGGCGCTGGTGAAGCTGGATTTCCTGCCTCACGAATCCCGCGGGCTGGCGCTGGACATCGTGAGCATGGACGACGACGAGCGGGCGAACCGGGTCTTTATCTTCCGGATCGAAAAGCCGGGATTCCTCAGCTTCCTCCCGATTTCCGGGGATGCGGTGCGCGGGGGAGGGCTGGCCACGATCCCGACCGCCGGGCCGCACGCGATCCGCACGGGGGAGTGGTACCACGCCGCCGTGGCCTACGACGGGAGGGAAACGGTGGTGCACAATCTGAAGCTCTACTGGACCCGCCTCGGTGCGGGGAACGAGGCGGCGAATCTGATCGGGCGGGGCACCCTGACTACCGACCTGAGCCGCGGGCTCGGCGATTTCGCGATCGGAAATTCGGGGAAATTCAGTTCGCTCCACGGTCCCTCCGAGTTTTTCCCGGGAACCATCGACGAGGTCAGGATCAGCAGCATCGCGAGGAAGCCGCACGATTTTTGCTTCGTCGGGGAAGAGGCGAAGCGCCGTGCGGATGAATTGTCGCGCCGGGCCCCGCCACAGCCGCAGAAACTGGAAATGATGCTGCACCAGGTGTTGGTCGGCGAGGTGCCGGCGAAGGTGCCGGAAGAGGGGCATGCCCTGGTGCTGGGGGCGGGACTCCACCGTCTGGACTTCGACTTCGGCTTCCCGCCGGGGGTGACGGCGGACCCGCTGGCGGTCCGCTGCCGCCTGGAAGGCCTGGACGAGGAGTGGTATCCCTCCGCGCGGGGGATGACCATGGAGTGGGAGATGCTGGATGAAACCGGGGCCTTGCTGGCACGGAGCGTCTTTCCGGTGACAGGGTCGAGCCTCGGCTGGGAGCAGGATGCGGTCAGCTCGCCGCTGGTGCCGCGGCTCGAGCCGCTCTTTGTCCCGGAAATGACCCGGAAGATGCGCGTTTCGCTCTCCTCCGGCACGCCGGATACCACCGGCTCCTGGGTGATCGACGGGCTCACGCTGACCCGCCCCTCCGACCCGGGAACGAACCTTTGGCCGAACGGTGATTTCAGCGCGGGCGAGCGCGTGGACCAGATCGGCGGCATTCCGGACGGTTGGGAGCGGCGCGGAACCGAACCCGCCATCGCGCGGGTGATGCTGGCAGGAGATCCGGCGCTGGGCCTGCTGGATGCCGAGCAAGGTCATTCGGCGATGTGGACCTCCACCCGGGAAGTCGAAGCCGCGCCGGCGAAGGGCGGGGAAACCTTCCTGCTGGGCTGGTCGGAAGCTTTCAACGTGATCCCGGGAGCTTCGCTGCGGGCCACCTACATGAACGTCCCTTCGGGGCAATACACCTTCCGCGCCATCGCGGTGGGGACGGAAGGCGGTGCCGGGACGGCGCAGGTCGCCCTGCCCATCGTGATCCGCCA
>CBFGVD010000636.1:0-1694 GCA_965651965.1 uncultured Verrucomicrobiaceae bacterium
CAAGAGCGGAAGGATCCTTTGGGAAACGTGTCGAAGATCGAGGTGCCGCAGATTTACTCGATCCAAGTGACCACGGCACTGACCCTGAACGACGGCGAGTATGTCCTGGCCGGGATCGCGACGCCGAAGGACCAGAACGGCGACAGCGATTTCAGCCGCAAGATCATGGTCTTCGTGAAGGCCGATACCCTCTCGGTGCGATGAAAGCGCTCCTCCTGCTTTTGGCCGCAGGGCTTCCCGCGGCGGCGGAGATCACCGCGGTGGTACACCCGGAACAGAGCTTTTCCGCGGAGTCCACCGTGGTCTGGACCCCGCTTTTTCAAGCGACCTGGGACAAGCTCGGCAAATACCACGGCGGGAAACCCGAGCGGGTGGAGCCGCCGAACGAACTGATCTCGCGGCTGGACTCTTTCCGGTTGGACGCTCCCACGGTGATGCCGGACTCCGGCTGGCAAACCTGGGCAGGCCCGGCGACGGAGGAGTTCCTGGCGCGGGTGAACCGGGAGGCCGGAGAATTGCTCGGGAATGGCGAAACGCCTTTTCATCTGACGAATCCGAGTCCGATCAACACGGCAGCCTTCGGGCTCCTGGACCGGGAGGTGTCATTCGCGGAGGCATTCTTCCGCTCGGCGAAGCTTCCGCTACGTTTTGTTGCCGAAGGGGGAGCGCCACGGGAAGTTCGCTTTTTCGGCGTGAAGGGCGAAAAGAGCGCGGATTTCACCGGAACCGTGAAGGTGCTCGCCTACCGCCCGGGGGAGAAATGCCACGCGCTCCAACTTTCCTGCCGCGGGACGGACGAAACCGTGGTGCTTTACCGGCCGCCGGGCGCGCAGGATTTCGCGACGGCCTGCCGCTGGCTGCGGGAGTGGCGGAAGGAATGGCGCGAGCGGCCGCAGACGGTCCTGAAATACAACGATGTCCGCCTGCACCGGCTGGACGAGGTGAAGGTTCCTTACCTGAAATTGGAGACGCTGAAGGATTTCGCGGGCGAACTGGGTTCCATGCGCTTCTACAAGGGGGAGGAGGTGCCGCGCCAGATCGCTCGGGCGGAGCAGCGGGTGGAATTCGAACTGCACGAGCGCGGCGCGCGGGTCCGCGCGGAGGCAAGCATCGAGGATATTCCGTTTGCCGACGCGCCGGAGCCGCCGGCGGCCTATCCGCGGGTTTTTGCCTACGATGCGCCGTTCTTCGTCTTCCTCTGGCGCGAGCGGGCGGAGTGGCCGTATTTCGGGGCCTGGATCGGGAATGCGGATGCGATGCAGGCTTGGGAGTGAGCGCCATGGAGACATCTACCCCGGGGAGGCGGCAGGGACGCCGCCGGGCCGCGTCATGGCGCTTGGAAAGCGCCGCTCCATTCACTGCTGAACAAGCGCGAACTTCAGTTCGGCCTCGGAGGCCACTTCGCCGCCGACGAGGCAGCGGCAGCGGGTCTGGCCGATGGAGCCGCGGATCTTGATGACCTCCGCCTCGATGTAGAGGGTATCGCCCGGGAGGACGGGGCGGCGCCATTTCACGGAATCCGCGCTCATGAAGTAGCCGATCTTGCCGGCATTCTCGGGTTTGCGGAGCATCAGGACGCTGGAGACCTGCGCCATGGCTTCAAGTTGCAAGACGCCCGGCATGATCGGGTGGCCGGGGAAATGGCCGATGAAGTAGGGCTCGTTGATGGTGACGTTCTTCACGCCGGTGCACTT
>CBFGVD010000637.1:0-1693 GCA_965651965.1 uncultured Verrucomicrobiaceae bacterium
CGGCCCTCCTGCCGCGCGATCTCCAGCACGCCCTCCATCAGGCGGCCCGCCGCGCCGCGGCCGCGCAGGGCCGGGTCCGCCTCCACGTGCGGGAGGACCAGGACGCCGTCCTGCCGCCGGTAGTCGGCGAAGGCTAGCTTCCCCTCCTCCACGAGCTCGAAGCGCCCGCGGGCGGCATTGTCGGTCACCGGATTCATGCCCCGAACATGCCGCATCGGGGAAAACCGTCAAAGCCCTCCGGCCTTCCGCGTTTAAAAATCAGTGCTTAGAAATGAGTCATTTGCCCTCTCCAGCCACTCCAGCCTGCGCCGCAGTTTCTCCCGCCGCTCCGGGGTCAAATCCGGATACAGCACTGGATACCAGGCCGTCATGACCGCGGCGCGGCCGATCATGGAATGGTGCATCGCCCCTTCGTCGATGCTCCCGCCGGCGGCGCGGTAGGCGTCCAGGATGGCATCGGCGCCGGCGTGGTCTTCTTCCAGCACCCGGGCATTCCAGATCACGGAGGCCAGGTCCCACTCCACCGGGCCGCTGAAGGTATCCTCCCAATCCGTCCACAGCAGGCCCAGGGTGGTGTCCATCAGGTTCCCCGGGTGGGCATCGCCGTGCAGGGGCTGGCGCGGGAAGCCCTCCAGCCCGGCGATCGATTCCCGCAGGCGGGTGTCCAGCAGGCGCAGGGTTTCCGCGGGGAAAAGCCCGCGCTGCTCCAGGCCCGCGAGCAGATCGACGCTCTCCGTCAGGATCACCAGTTCCGGCAGCGGCTCGGGGAAGGCGCGCAGGGCGGCGTGGCATTGGAAAAGCGTGCGCCCGATCGCCTCCGGCTCCGGATCGCGGCCGGTGCGTTGGACGAATTGCCAGAAATTCAGCGTGTAGCCGGAATGCTCGTGCGGTCCGGGCGGGATCTCCGGGTGCATCGGGATCACCGGCGCCCCGGCGCGCGCCAGGTGCCGCGCGACGGCATTCTCCCGCGCGAACCAATCCGCCCCCTGCCGCGGCCCCTCCCGGTCCTGCACCACCCGCGCCACCAGGGTTTCCGAAAGGCGCAGCACCAGGGTGCTGCCGTTCTGGAGCACCTCGCAGCGGTCGGGCTCGATGCCATGGGCGCGGGCGGTCGCAATCGCGGCCCGGGTCGGGAGATCGGGTGAAAACACGGGCTCTCTAAAACAGGCCGCGCCCCGCGGGAGGAAGACCAAAAGCGCCGGAAGGGCCGCCGGGGGCTCCCCCGCGGCCCCCCTCAGGAATCCGCTTCCAGCTCCTCGTGGATGAAGGCGAGCACCAGGTCGGGGAGTTCGTCCATGCCCTCGAAGAGTTCTTCCTCGATGGTGGAGAGGTATTCCTCCTCGGTCTCGCTGTAATCGTAGCGGTCCTCCGGGCGGGTCTCGCACCAACGGCTGGCATTGAGGGGATCGACCAGGGTGGTGGCCCCCACGATCTCGAAGGAACCGATGACCCGCTGGTGGTTCACCCCGCTCTGCCAGAAGCCGTGCAAGCCGTCCTCGCTCTCCAGCACCGGCACGGTCTCATAGACATCCATCAAGGCCCGCTCCTCGCGGGTCAGAGCCCGCTTGGCCGACTCGCGCTCCAGGCGATCGACCAGCAGCTCCACTTCATCCGGCCATTCGATCGGTTCATGGGAAAGCATCGCGCGCGGGGCTTAGAACGAGGCGGCGATGCTTGGCAAGGGGAAGGATGG
>CBFGVD010000638.1:0-1690 GCA_965651965.1 uncultured Verrucomicrobiaceae bacterium
CGCTGGAGGCGGGATAGCCCGGCACATTCCCGGCATGCAGCCCGTAAGCCCCGCTGAAGCGCAGGAAATAGGGCATCGGCACGCCCTCGAATTTGCTGCCCGGCGGCCTGGCAGCCTTCCGGATGTCGATGTTCTCCTTCACCACCTTGCCCTGGCGGACGTAGTTGCCGTAGAGGCTGGAGCGGTGGTCCGAGTCTTTCTCGATCACCCGGAAGCGGCCCCTGGGGGTGTCTTTGCCTTCCCGGCCGGAAGAGACCGGGGCCTGGGCCACCATCTTCCCGCGGTGGTAGAGGTAGGCTTTCTGCTCGCCGAGTTTCACCACGATCCGGCGGTCGCGGGTGCCGCCGCGGTCCGTCAGCGCTCCCAGCTCCGGCACGCTTGCGCAGCCGGTGAAAAGCAGGGGGACGGCCAACAGGGGAAAAAGGCGGCGGAAGGGGGACGGCGGGGCGGCGGCGGGTCCTGTATGCATGGCGGCGACGGTAGCGCCCTCCCTCCCACGGCACGGGCGCGGCGTCAATCTAGCAGCGGGATTTTCCACGGCTCAAGCGGGCCGGAGCAGATAGCCGGCCACCCAGCCTTCCTCTCCCCCGGCATTCCGGCACCAGTGCCAGCCGTGGATCTGCCGCAGCGATTCCAGCTCGTCACCGCGGCGGACGGTGAGTACCGTGGGGTCGAAGGCCTCGATCGCCGCGAATCGCCCTTCGCCCAGGGGTTCCAGGATTTGCTCCGGCACGTAGCCGTCGTTTCCCTTGTCATCCTCCGCCCAGACCCAGCCGGGCCAGACCCGGTCCACCGGGCCGACCGTGATCTCGTCCCCCGGCTCCAGGCGGATGGGATCGCTGTCCTTTTCGTCGTAGTCGGCATTGGCGGTGAAGCGCGGCATGGATGCAGGATGCATCATCCCGGCGGCTTCCTGCAAGGACGGGCGCGGCGGCATTGCCTGCTTGCCCTGCCCCCCCGGCCCGGCATGTCCTGCGGCGTGACCGGCGATGTCCTGCTTCCCACCCTCCGCGAGCGTTTCGGCCACGGGGCTTTCCGCGACGGCCAGCGGGAGGTGGTGGAGGGCCTGCTGGCGGGGCGTTCGATGCTGGCGGTATTTCCCACGGGCGGGGGGAAGTCCCTCTGCTACCAGCTTCCGGCCCTGTTGCTGGAGGGCGTGACGCTGGTGGTCTCCCCGCTCATCGCGCTCATGAAGGACCAGGTGGACGCGCTGCGGGAGCGGGGGATCGCCGCCGCGCGCCTGGATTCCACCCTGGAGCGGGAGGAGTATGAAGCCGTGATCCGCGCGCTGGGGGACGGCTCCCTGAAGCTGCTCTACGTGGCTCCGGAGCGCCTCTCGAACGAGGGTTTCCGCGCGCGTCTCGCGAAGTTGGAGATCGCGCTCGCGGCCATCGACGAGGCGCACTGCATCTCCGAATGGGGGCACAACTTCCGGCCGGATTATCTGAAGCTCGCGAAGCTATGCCGGGACTTGAAGATTCCCCGCGTGCTTTGTCTCACGGCCACGGCCACGCCGGGCGTGGCGGAGGACATCCGCAGGGGCTTCCGCATCGCCGCGGGCGATCACGTGCAGCTCAGCTTCCACCGGCCGAACCTGGATCTCCGCGTCACGCCGCTGGAGGCAGCCGCGCGCAAGAGCCACCTGCTGGAAAGGCTGCGCGCAGGCAGCGGCCCGGCGGTGGTTTATGTG
>CBFGVD010000639.1:0-1662 GCA_965651965.1 uncultured Verrucomicrobiaceae bacterium
GAGGTGGCGAAGGCCTACGGGGCGGCCTGCACGCCGGATTTCTTCCTCTTCGACCACGAACTGCGGCTCCACTACGCGGGCCAGTACGACTCCAGCAGGCCGAAAAGCGGCGAGCCCCCCACGGGAGAAGACCTGCGCGCCGCGGTGCGCGGGATGCTCGCGGGAGAGGAGCCTCCGGCCCGCCCACACCCGAGCAGCGGATGCAATATCAAGTGGAAACCTGGCAGCGAACCGCCGTATTTCCGCTGAAACCTTTCGCATTTTGCCATTGCTCCTGCGCAAAATGATCGGCTAACACATCCGCCCATGCTTTCCTTGTCTCCCACCCTCGCGGTGCAGCTCCAGACCATCGACTGGGTCATCCTGATCGTCTCCGTGGCGGTATGCTTCATCCCGGCGATCCTTTACGCGCGGAAATCCGGGGAGAGCGTCTCGGAGTTCTTCACCTCCGGCCAGTCCGTGCCCTGGTGGTTGATCGGCATTTCAATGGTGGCGACGACCTTTTCCACCGACACGCCGAACTTCGTGACGAATTTGATCCGCAAGGAAGGCGTCTCCTCGAACTGGCAGTGGTGGGCCTTCGCGCTGACGGGGATGAGCACGGTGTTCTTCTTCGCCCGGCTGTGGCGGCGCTCCTCGGTGCTCACGGACCTGGAATTCTACGAACTGCGCTACAGCGGCAAGGCGGCGAGCGCGGTGCGCGGCTTCCGCGCCGTGTATCTGGGCCTCTTTTTCAACTGCATCATCATGGCCTCCGTGAATCTGGCGGCCACGAAGATCGCGGGCATCCTCTTCGGCTTCGAGAAATGGGAAACCCTGGCCTTCTGCGCGGTCATCAATATCGCCTTCGCCGCCACCTCCGGCCTCTGGGGGGTGCTGGTGATCGATTTGATCCAGTTCGGCATCGCCATGACCGGAGCCTTCGCGCTGGCTTACTTCAGCCTCAAGCAGCCCGAGGTGGGCGGGGTGAACGGTCTCATCACGAAGCTTTCCGAGACCTCCCCGCAGACCCTCTCCTTCTTCCCCGCGGCGGATAGCAGCCTGCTCTGGAGCGTGCTATTGATACCCCTGCTCATCGGGTGGTGGGCGAATTGGTACCCCGGCGCGGAGCCGGGCGGCGGCAGCTACATCGCCCAGCGGATGCTGGCGGCCAAATCCGAGCGGGACGCGCTGGGCGGCACGCTCTTCTTCAACTTCGCCCATTACGTGCTGCGGCCCTGGCCGTGGATCCTGGTCGCGCTGTGTTCCATGCTCGTTTTCCCGAATCTGGAGGACATCAAGAAGGCCTTCCCGAACCTGCCGGACAATCTGCTGGGCCATGACATCGCCTACCCGGCGATGATGCAATTCCTGCCCGCCGGCTGGCTGGGCCTGATGGTCGCGGGCCTGCTGGCCGCCTACGTTTCCACCATCATCACCCATCTGAACTGGGGCACCTCCTACCTGGTGCACGATTTCTACCAGCGCTTCATCAAGCCGGGGAAAAGCGACAAACACTACGTCTCAGTGGGCCGCATGATGACGGTGGTGCTCATGCTCATCGCCGGAGCCATCACCCTTTGGCTGGAGACGGCGGAGCAGAATTTCAAGCTGATCCTCCAGATCGGCGCGGGGACCGGATCGCTGTATCTTTTCCGCTGGTTCTGGTGGCGGATCAACGCG
>CBFGVD010000640.1:0-1659 GCA_965651965.1 uncultured Verrucomicrobiaceae bacterium
TGCACGAGCTGCTGCTCGTAGGTGGGAAGCTGGCTGAGGAGCTGCGGGATCCGCGGATCGTTCGTCGGCAGGGTCAGCAGCGGGCGGATGGCGGAAAGCGAGGCGCTGCCCACTTCCTCCTCCACCACGGAGAAGGATATGTTCCCCTCGTGCAGCACGGGCAGGTCGAAGAGAGGCCTGCGCGCGAAATCCATCGCGATTTCCGGCGTGCGCGTGTCCGAGCGGTAGAATTCGTTCGGCCGCAGTCGCCCGTAGATGCTGAAAAGCGTGCCGTCGTCCCGGCGGAAAAGCCCCAGGGTGTTATCCGGGTTCGGATCGGTCCGGAAGAGCTCCGGCTCGAAGTCTTCCAGATAATAGTTGTCGCTCAGGAAATTCAGGTTCGCATCGATGCGCCACTCGGCCCGTTCCTTTTCGAAATCCAGGGGGATGCGGTGTTGCAGGGCGAAACGGTAGCGGTCCTCGTTCACGAAACCGCGGGTGATGCCGGTGCGGCTCACGTCCGGGTTCAAGTCGTTGGTGTAATACAGGGAGAGACCCTTGAGGTTCGGGTTGTCTTCCAGGCGGGTATCCAGCAGGTCCACGCCGGTGCCCACGCCGCGGCGGGTGCGGAGGTCCAGATGCCAGCGGGAAAGCAGCCAGGCATCCTCGTTCTCGCCGGTCTCCGGATCGGGCGTGCCGCCGAGCATGATGCCGTAGCTGTTCAGCAGGAAAGCACCCCAGTTCGAGCGGGCGCCGGGAACGAAATGATAACCCAGGTCGGCATCCAGCGGCTGGGCCAGATAGGGAAGCCAGAAAATCGGCGTCTCCCCTGCATACACCTTCATGCCCTTGAAGACCACCTTGTCATCCGGGTAGATGGTCGTTTCCTTCGCCCGCACCCAGAAGCCGGGATTCTCCACGTCGTGGGTGGTCACGCCGGCATCGCGACCGACATAGACCGCCTTGCCGTTCCGGTTTTCCAGGCTGAATTGCCCGGCTTCGAGCAACAGGGGATCCACGCCCGCGCGCAGGCCGGACACATCGCCGCGGCGTTCCTTCCAGAAATAGACGTACTCCGTCCCGCGCTGGAGGATGTTGCCGTGATAGACGCTGACTTTTCCCGTCAATGTCACGGATTCCGCCTTGGCATCGATCACCGCGTGATCGGAAAAGACTTCCATCCCTTCCTTGGTGGTCATCTTCACCGCGCCCTCGGCGTAGTATTTCATCTCGTTCCCGTTCAGGCGGGCGCGGTCCGCCCGCAGGGTGGTGCCGTTGTCCGTCTCCGCCTCGAAGGGCCCGGGGAAGATCCCGATCTTTGTCTGGAAATCGTAGCTGATGCCGGAGCTGTAGTCCCGCACCTTCACGTTTTTCGGCATGTCCGGGATCAAGGGGCCCGCGTCCGGGCTGATCTCCACGCCCTTGGGCAGGGGCACCGGGGCGATCGGGGCGGGGGCTTCGGCAGGCGGCTGGGCTTCCGGGAGGACTTCCGGATCCTGGGCGGCGAGCCGCAGCGAGGAAAAAAGTATGGCAGGGAGAACGGCGGCCCTCATCGTGGCGGGGATGAGAGTGGCTACCCGAAATGAAGTAAAGGGGGAAAGCCGCAATGCGGGATGCTCTGTCCGGCGGGTCTTTCAAATTCGCCCGCCGGGTTTGGGGGGGACTTTAAAAAAGTCCGTG
>CBFGVD010000641.1:0-1657 GCA_965651965.1 uncultured Verrucomicrobiaceae bacterium
GCCGCCGTCTGCTCCGGCGGCTTCCAACTGTCAGGTGAATACCGTCACTGCACACGCCTGTCCCTTTATAGAGAAAACCTGCTTCCTGCGGCCAAATGACGGTTCCCCCGAAACGGGACAGCGGGGCTCGAGCGATCATCCTGTTTTTCGGAAGCCCATCGCTCACACGCACACCGGGCATTCGTTGATCTTCTTGAAGAAGTCGTTGCCCTTGTCGTCCACCAGGATGAAGGCGGGGAAGTTTTCGACGCGGATTTTCCAGACGGCTTCCATGCCGAGTTCGGGGAATTCGACGACTTCCTGGCTCTTGATGTGTTCCTTGGCCAGCAGGGCGGCGGGGCCGCCGGCGGAGCCGAGGTAGAAGCCGCCGTGGGCCTTGCAGGCGTCCGTTACGGCCTGGGAGCGGTTGCCCTTCGCCAGCATCACGCGGGAGCCGCCGTGGCTCTGGAAGAGATCGACGTAGGAATCCATGCGGCCAGCGGTGGTGGGGCCGAAGGAGCCGGCAGGGTAGCCCGCGGGGGTCTTGGCGGGACCGGCGTAGTAAACCGGGTAGTCCTTGATGTAATCCGGCAGTTCGCCGGTTTCGTCCAGGCGCTCCTTGATCTTCGCGTGGGCGATGTCCCGCGCGACGATGATGGTGCCGCTGAGCGAGACAGCGGTGGTCACGGGATACTTGGCCAGGGTGGCGAGGGTTTGTTCCATCCCTTGGTCGAGGTCGATTTCCACGCCCTTGAATTTCCAGTCACGGTATTTCTCCGGGATGAAGCGGCCGGGGTTCTTCTCCAGCTTTTCCAGGAAGATGCCGTCGCGGGTGATCTTCGCCTTCGCCTGACGGTCCGCGGAGCAGGAAACGCCGATGCCGACCGGGCAGGAGGCCCCGTGGCGCGGCAGGCGGACCACCCGCACGTCCAGCGCGAAGTATTTCCCGCCGAATTGGGCGCCGATGCCGATGCTCCGCGCCGCTTCCAGCAGTTCCTTTTCCAGTTCCAGGTCGCGGAAGGCACGGCCGAGTTCGTTGCCGGAGGTTGGCAGGGCGTCGTAGTAACGGGTGGAGGCCAGCTTGACGGTCTTCAGGCAGGTCTCCGCGGAGGTGCCGCCGATGACGATGGCCAGATGATACGGCGGGCAGGCCGCGGTGCCGAGGGAGCGCATCTTCTCGATGCAGAATTCCTTCAGGCGCTTCGGGTTCAGCAGGGCCTTGGTTTCCTGGTAGAGGAAGGTCTTGTTCGCCGAGCCGCCGCCCTTGCTGACGAAGAGGAATTTGTAGGCATCGCCCTCCGTGGCGTAGAGATCGATCTGGGCCGGGAGGTTGGTCTTCGTGTTCGCCTCCTCGTACATCGTGAGCGGGGCGGTCTGGGAGTAGCGCAGGTTTTCCTCCTGATAGGTCTTGTGGATGCCCTTGGAGAGCCATTCCGCGTCGTCGCAGCCGGTCCAGACCTGCTGGCCCTTCTTCCCGACCACGGTGGCCGTGCCGGTGTCCTGGCAGGCGGGGAGGATGCCCTTGGCGGCGATTTCGGCGTTTTTCAGCAGCATTAGCGCGACCATGCGGTCGTTCTCCGTGGCCTCCGGATCGTCCAGGATCGCCGCCACCTGGGAAAGATGGCTAGGGCGGAGGGTGAAATTGATCGCCTTCATCGCCTCGTTCGCCAGCAGGGCC
>CBFGVD010000642.1:0-1654 GCA_965651965.1 uncultured Verrucomicrobiaceae bacterium
TCCCCTTCGGCGTCCAGGAGCTGGAAGGCGTGGCCTATCGCACGGACTACGACCTGGGCGTGCATCAGAAAGGCTCCGGCAAGCCGCTGGAATACTTCGACGAGGAGACCAAGGAACGCCTGCTGCCGCACGTGGTGGAGCCCTCCGCGGGCTGCGACCGCACCGTGCTGGCGCTCATCTGCGAGGCCTTCGACGAAGAGACCCTGACCGACGAGAAGGGCAAGGAGGACATCCGCACCGTGCTGCGTTTCGTCCCCCGCATGGCACCGATCAAAGTCGGCATCTTCCCGCTTCTGAAAAAGAACGAGGAGCAGGTCCGGATCGCGAAGGAGATCCAGAAGAAGCTCCAGCCCTGGATGACGGTCTTCTACGACGACGGCGGTGCCGTCGGCCGCCGCTACCGCCGCCAGGACGAGGTGGGCACGCCTTTCTGCGTGACCGTGGACTTCGATACCCTGGGCGAGAACGACCCGGCGAACACCGGCACCGTCACCATCCGCCACCGGGATTCCATGGAGCAGGAGCGCATCGCCACCGATGCCCTGCTGCCCTGGCTCCTGGAGCGCGTGCGGTGAAATCCCCCTTGGAGGGCTGAAGCAAAAATCAAGAAGGGCGCGGGATTCCGCGCCCTTTTCCTTGCAGCCTGCCGCGGCGAAGGAGCGGCTTCCCGGGACCGCGGGGCGCCTGCCTCGTAGAACGGTTCACGAAAGCCGGATTGCAAGCGCGGTCTGCTCCCCCCGCACTGGGCGGGCCGGGTGGCTCGCGGTCCCGGGCTCAGTGGATATCCGGGATCGGCTTGTCGAGGACCCGCTCGGACTCCCAGCGGGAGATGGAGCCGTCCTTGTTCACGTCATAGTGCTCCATCATCGCATCCAGCTCCATGGCATCGACTCCCTGCACGCCGGTTTCCCGGATGCCCTGCTCGATCTCGGCACGGGTCAGCAGGGCGTTGCCGTTGTAGTCGAAGCGGTCGAACTTCTCGATCAGCGCCATCATCTTGCGGCCGTGGGCGGCCTCGGAATGCGGATCCTGGTGGGCGCAGGCGGCGAGCAGGAAGGGCAGCAGCGAGAGGTGTTTCATTCGCGGATCATCTTTCCGAAAGGCTTCGCGGCGACAAGCCGGAAAGCAGGTTGACCGGTCCCGTCCCGCTTTTCAAAGCTGGCCCGTGCGCATCCGCATCCTCGCCGCCGGGAAACCCGCCCTCGCCTATGCGAAAAGCGGCGTGGCAGAATATCTCAAGCGCCTGGGCCGCTACGGCAGCCACGAACTGGAGTATCTGAAAGCGGGGGATTCCGCCGCGGTCTCCGCCGCGCTGCTGGAGCGCTCCGCAGGCAGCTACCGCATCGCCATGGACGAGCGCGGGGCGGCGCTGGATACCCGCGCCTGGGCGGATCGATTCGCGGCCCTGGAAATGCGCGGCGAGGTGAAAGCGGTCAGCTTCCTGATCGGCGCTTCCGACGGCCACACCCCGGAACTGCGCCGGACCTGCGACGCGGTGTGGTGCCTCTCCAAGCTGACGATGCAGCATGAACTGGCTCTCCTCGTCCTGCTGGAACAGCTCTACCGGGTGGCTACCTTCCGGCGCGGCGAGCCTTACCACCGCTAGGCTGAATCGACATTCACCGCAACCAGATCATGGTGGCTGCGAGGTGAA
>CBFGVD010000643.1:0-1639 GCA_965651965.1 uncultured Verrucomicrobiaceae bacterium
TCGGAACGGTGGCATGCGGGCTCATCGGAAAAAAACTCAGTTTGTCGTCTCCAGCGCCCCGCTTGGCAGGGCTTCGGCGAAGAGAGCGGTCAGCAGGTCGGGTTCGCAGGCCACGCGGGCCATGCGGCATTGGTGGCGGCGGGCGGCGGTCTTCCACATGCCGAAATGGTTCACGTAGCTCTCCTTGTAGCGGCGGAGCACGGAGGGCTCGATGCGGTGCTGGTAGCGGGACTTCCGCTCGGCATCCACGAATTCGTAGTTCCCGGTCCACTCCGGTGCGGCCTCTGCCTGCAGGAAGGGCACCAGCAGGATCGGGCTGCCCTGGCGGGCGGCGAGCAGGCGGATGGCGGGGTCGGGATCGCCGGGGAAAAGGAGATCGGAGATCAGCACGCGGATCGCATTCCCGCGGAAGGGGATGCGGGAAAAATCCGGCGGCATCGCCGGATCCGCGGATTTCATCGCGCGGGCTTCGTCCAGCCAGCGGTGGAGGGAAACCGATTCCGGCGGGAGGATGCGGGTGGCATCCCCGCGCACCAGATGGACCGCGGTGGCCGCCCCGGAGCGGCGGGCGGATTCCACCGCGAAGCAGAAGAGCTCCGCCGCGCGGCTTGCCTTCGTTTCGTCGAAGAACATCGATTCGGAGGCGTCGAGCACCACGTCCACCACCGGGCGGACTTCCTCCCGGTAGAGCTTCATGGTGTACTGGCCGGTGCGGGCATAGGCCTGCCAGTTGATGTGGCGCGGGTCGTCCCCCGGCACGTAGGTGCGGTGATCCTGGAAATCGAGCGAGGAGCCGACGCCCGCGCCTTGGAATTCCCCGGCCTGGCCCTTCCAGACGCGGGAGCGCAGGGGCAGTCGCAAGCGTCCCGCCGCGGCGAGCGCGCGGGAGTGGCAGCGGGAGAGTTCCTCGGGATTCATGGCGGGTTCAGGGGTGAAACGCGGGTGCGCTGGCGGCACCGCGGGGGCGGGCAAGCGGGGGGGCGGTTTCTTCGGGGAGAAGCAGGCCGGTCCCGGCCCGCGTTCTCACGAACGCGCCTACGGAAGTCCCTGCGGGGATCGTGACCTCCCTGCTTCCTGGCACGCGTGTCTTTCCGTTCCACATCACGGCTTCGGTTCCGGCTTCACACCCGCTTCTTCCTCCACCTCGCGGAAGACGCGGAAATTCATGAAAGCGCTGGCGAGCAGGATCAGGTAGGAAAAAATCGCCACGCCGAGGCCGAGGCGGATC
Organism: uncultured Verrucomicrobiaceae bacterium; assembly: GCA_965651965.1. GTDB lineage: Bacteria > Verrucomicrobiota > Verrucomicrobiia > Verrucomicrobiales > Akkermansiaceae > Haloferula. The sequence continues at coordinate 1,229 of CBFGVD010000643.1, forward strand.
GCGGGCATGTAGTCCGGCAGGGTTCCCGTCCCCGTCATCGAACGGGCGTGGGCCGTTTCAACGATGTTCCCCAGAATGAACTGCACCGGCGGGATCCAGGAGAAATACCAGACAAAGCCGTCGCTGTCCGTCTCGATGGTGGCGATCAGCACGGCTGCGGCCACGCCCATGGTGATGGCCAGGATCAGGATGTAGAAAGCGAGCGGGGCCTTCACGCGCCGGGCGAAGAGCCGCAGCACCATGGCGGGAAAAAGGAGACTGCCCAGCACGGAGACCATGTTCAGATTCAGCCGGTCGTTCGCCACCGCGCCTGCCGCGGAGAAGATCCCGGCGGAGACCAGGAGCAGCAGCCCGCAGAAAAGCACCCCGGAGGCCCAGCCCGGATAGAGCACGCGCCCGGCGAGTTTCCCC
>CBFGVD010000644.1:0-1637 GCA_965651965.1 uncultured Verrucomicrobiaceae bacterium
CTGGCGGACCTGCTGCTCCAGGCGCGGGAGCTGGACGACACGGACTACGCCGATCCCGCGATGCGGGAAAAGCGCTACGAGCAATTCACGCGCGCCGCCACGGTCTTCTTCTCCATGCTCATGGGCTTCGGCCTGAAACGGATGGCGGACACCGCGGGGGAGGAAGCCGGCATCCGGGGCTGGGCCTGCTTCGCCATCGCGCTGCTGCTTTTCCTGCGCTTCCTCTTCGGCTCCGCGAATCACCTGTGGCTGCACTACGTGACCGTGCAGCCCGCGGGGCCGCGGCAGCGCCGGGTTTTCCCGTGGGATTTCGGCCTCCTCGCCGCGCTCGGGCTGCTGGGCATCCACATGTGCTACCGGGATTCCGTGCCGGGATTCCTGTGGTCCAGCATGTTCTTCGCCTTCGCCGCGGCGGCGATCAACCGCGCCGACAGGGTGCTGCGGAAAGCCAGGTTCGGGCAGAAGCCGCGCGGCTTCCACATCGGCTGGGAGGCGATCAACCTCTGCCACGCGATCGCCATGGCCGCGGCGCTGGCTCTCCACGGTCTCGCCCGGCCCGCGCTCCCCGGCATGGCCTGGGGAGAACTGGTCATGCTGGCCGTGGCGGCCGCCTGCCTGGGCCTGCTCCTCTGGGACCTGCGGAACCAGCTCCTGGCGGTGAATTCGCCCGGGCAAGCGGCAGGGGGCGGCGGAAGGCTTCAAGACGGCAGGGACAAGACCGGAGGGGGGTGACGCGGGCACGCGGGCAGGGAAAGAGGACCCCATCGACAATGATTGCCAAAACGTGTATATGTGGCGGGCCGGGGCGCGGGTTCCGGCTTTATTTCCCGAAAAAGGATCCTTCCAGCAGACCATGAACGAACAGCTTGAACGCATCATCGACCGCGACACGGGGCCGGAGGACGCGGCGGAGGCCCTGGGGCCGCGCATGCCCTTCCCGACCTCCTACGTTTTGACCCGGGAGCAAGAGGACGAGCTGGTATCCCACGCGCTGGGGCGGCTGCGGGAGCTGGAGGAGGAGTCCGGGCGGAGCCGCTCCGCGCACGGGGACTGGTGGACGCAGGGCGACTACGAGGGGGCGGAGGAAAGCGACCCGCTGGGCACGCGCCGCACGGAGCGGACCTGGATGGGCAAGCGCAGGCTCTACGACCTGGTGTACGACAACAACGTGGACCACCGGGCGGTGATCCTGGGCGGGATCTTCGCGAAATCGAACCTGGTGGTGCCGCTGGCGCGCCGGATCACGCGGCAGATGACGGCGCGGGCGGTGAATTATTTCTTCGGCACGGACCCGTGGTTCGCGGCCTACCCGGTGGGGGAGCGGGACCGGGAGCTGGCGGGAAAGGCGGACCGCTACGCGCGCTGGAAGATGGACCAGGCGAAGCTGAAACGCACGCTGGAGCTGGCGATCGAGCGCGCCTTCGTGCTGGGGGAGGCGGTGGTGAAGACGGCCTGGGCCCGCCGCGAGCAGAGCTACCGGCGGCGGGCCGCGGTGCTGGCGGATGAAGCGGGCGAGCCGGTGCTGGCGGCGGACGGGGACTACATTTACGAGCACGACGAGTGGGTGCCGCAGGTGGTGGAGGATGCCACGCGGCCCGGCAGCCTGCTGCGCGGCGGGGTGCCGGTGCTGAAGCGGG
>CBFGVD010000645.1:0-1627 GCA_965651965.1 uncultured Verrucomicrobiaceae bacterium
AGGCGCTCGAGGAGGATGTCGCGGTCTTTCCCTTCGGCGGACCAGATGGAAAATTCGGTGGCCCGGGCGGTGCTTGTCTCCGCGGGGACACCATTTTGCGGACCCTGCCAGCGGCCGCAGCGGAACCAGGATCTCAGCCGCGGCTGCAGCCAGGAGAGGATGGAAAGGCGGGCCCGCGAGAGCGGGTCCCTGAAGCCCGGGTCCAGAGGTCTCTGCGGCTGCATGCGGTCCACCACGCCCTGGTATCCGGCCTGCCCCATGCGCCCGTAATAAATGACCGAGCCCTCCGCCGCGCGGACCGGTCCGCCGGAATAGACGAAGCCATCCCATTTCGCGTCTCCCCTTGCGGTGAAACGCCGCGGATGCTTCGCGATCAACAGGGCTTCCGCCTTCCCGTAGCCGATCTGCTGCTTCAGGTAACCCCGCAGCGACGGGCGGCGGTGGTGCCAGACGAAGGCCGTGGCGGCGAAGCCCAGGCGGTGGCCTTTTTCGCGCAGCCGCCAGCAGAAGTCCACGTCGTCCCCCGCGGTGGTGAACCGCGGATCGAAGCCGCCGATATCGAAGTACGCCGCGCACCGTACCGCGATATTGCAGCCCGGCAGGTGCTCCGCTTCCTCGTCGTCCAGCATCACATGGCTGGGCGCGCCCGGTGCGGCGGCGACCACGGCTTCCGGTCCCGATTGCGGCGGCGGCGGCAGGTTCGGGCCGCCCGCGGCGTCCCGGCCTTTCGCAAGAGCGCGGGCAAGACCCGCCAGCCAGTCTTCGTCAGGTTCGCAATCGTCGTCGGTGAAAGCGAGGATGGTTCCCGTCGCGGCTTCCGCTCCCGCATTGCGCGCCGCGCTGAGACCGGCGGGCTCCAGGCGGAGCAGCACCGTTTCCGGGAAACGCTGCTCCACCAGATCCGCGGTGCCGTCCGTGGAGCCGTCGTCCACCACGATCACTTCCCGCGGCGGCAGCGTTTGTTTCCGCAATGCTTCGAGACAGCCGGCGATCCGCCCCCGTCCGTTCCGGGTGCAGACGACCACCGAAAAGGTTTCGTCGTTTCCGGGGGCTTTCGGTTCCGGCTCCGCCAGCGCCAAGCTCACGGCGGGCAAGGCCGGCTTCGCGCCGTCGCCGCGATCCACCAGGCCGAAATCCCAATCGAGGACTTCCATCCCGGCATTCCACCAGCGGTCGCTCCAGGCATAGACCGTCATGCCCGCGGCTCCTTCCGCCCGCGCCGCGCGGATCGCCCAGGCGAGCACCTCCGCCTGCCGGGCCTGTCCGTTCCGGCGCGAATCCAGGCCGAACTCCGAGATCATCACCGGCCTGTCTCCCGCGATGTGGTGCAGGCGGCGCAGGTATTTCCGGAAGGCTTCCTCCTCCTCCAGATAGACGTTGAAGGCGGTGAAATCCGCGTTCTCCGGTTCCAGATACTCCGTGCTCGGGTAATTGCCGTAGCACCAGAGGACCCCCGGCCGGATTTCCTTGCCCAGCGCGATCATCTCTTCCAGCGCCCTCCTCACCTTCACGGGGCCCATCCAGCGGACCAGGTCGGCAGGCACCTCGTTCGCCACGAAGACGCCCGCCAGCGCGGGATGGCCCTCCAGCACCCGCAGATGCTCCGCCAGGGAGACCTTGGCGGCGG
>CBFGVD010000646.1:0-1626 GCA_965651965.1 uncultured Verrucomicrobiaceae bacterium
CAATCCCCTGGCGGCACTGCCGATGATCGGCGATGAAGATTTGTCGAAGGTTGAGATGCTGGTGCTGGCCGATGGCCATTGTCTGCGCGACCAGGCGCTGGCGGCCTGCCATCAAACCGGTGCCGGTCGCGCCGATCTGCGGGCGACCAGCCTGGAAATGCTGCTGAACATGGTGGCGGCACCGTTGTTTGGCAAGCTAAAATACAATGCCTCGGGCCCGCCCCGGCCCTAGAGCCAAGCTCGTTCCCGGCCCTTCGGACCCCATTTCCGCCACCCGTGCTTTACCGCCGCCGCGCACCTTGGAAAGCTTCTTCCGGAGACCCGATGGACCGCCCCGCCGCCGACCTGCAGATCGCCCGCGCCGTGCAGACGGTGCTCGGCGCGTCCGCCGCCGCGGATGTACCCTGGTGCCCGCACATGCTCGCGCGCGCCGGTGCGCGCGGATACTTCACGCCGGACGAGGACGAGGAGATCAAGCTACGATACGCGCAGTACCTGGGCGTCCGCGCCGCTCTGCTGGGCGTGCTTGCGGCCATGGAGAAGGAAAGCGGCAGCGGCTCGCGCGACTGGGCGGGCCGCCTCGGGCCCTTCGCCGCCGCCTTTGCCGCCGCTTGCCTGCTGGTGCGCGGTTCCCGCCGCCTGGCCGCGGAGGCCGGCGGCTCCAGGCTGCTGCGGAAGAAGCTGGACGAGCCGGATCCCGTCCGCGGCATCCCGCGCAAGACCTTCGCCGCCGTCTACCGCGCGGCCACGGATCCCGCCCGCCTCCGGCGCTTCCGGGCCGCCGCGGACTTCTACTATGAATATCGTGGCGAAGTGGGAGCCCTGGCGGCGGCGGGCCTGCCCGGCGGGGAGGAGCTGGCCGCCCTGATCGTTGCCGAGGAGCCGTGGATCGCGGCCTGCCGGTCCGGGATTCTCCGCCGGCGCCTCGGCTACCGCTGGTTTTCCTTCCGGCGCCGCCACCACTCGGCGTGGAAGAGATCGATGTTCGGCATCTTCGAGTGGTCCGGCCGCGCCATCGCGGATCTCCGCCAGCCCGGCGTGAACCCCCCCGGCGCCCCGAAGCGGGTCACTCCGGAACTGCGGGAGCGCGCCCTCGGGCTCGCCCGCCCGGGCGATGTCTTCATTACCCGGCATGACGACGCGCTGAGCAATCTCTTCCTCCCCGGCTTCTGGCCCCATGCCGCGCTTTTCCTCGGCAGCCCCTCCCGCCGGGAGGAGCTGGGCGCGAAACTTCCCCCGCCCCTCGAGCGCCTGGCCGCTTGCCCCGCCCGTTTCCTGGAGGCGAAAAAGGATGGCGTGCGGCTCCGCCCGGCGGAGGAGACCCTGGCCGTGGACGCTTTCGTCATCCTCCGCCCGCCGCTCGCCCCCGGGCTCCTGGCCGCCGCCATGGCACGCGCGCTGGATCATCACGGGAAGCCCTACGATTTCGCCTTCGACTTCCGGAAATCCGACCGCCTCGTCTGCACGGAAGTGATTTACCGGGCCTATCACGGCTGCGGCCCCCTTGCTTTCGGATTGAAGGAAATTTCCGCCCGTCCCTGCCTCCCGGCGGAGGATTTGATCGCCCAGGCTCTGGAGCAGGGCTTCCGCGTGCGCTCCTTCGCCTATCCCTTCAACCGGGTGGAC
>CBFGVD010000647.1:0-1624 GCA_965651965.1 uncultured Verrucomicrobiaceae bacterium
CGCGCTATCCGGCCGCTGGCCGATGTATTCCTCCAGCAGCTTTGCCGCGGCCTTCGCCATCGACTCGATGGAGGCGATGTCCCCGGAGAGCGAGGCCGCCTCCGCCATCGCACCGTAGCAGCCCGCCAGATCGAGCCGCAGTTCCAGATTGCCGGGATCCTTCTTGAGCAGTTCCAGCAGTTCGTCCGCCGCCTGGGAGCGCACCTCGCGGGCGCTGCCCATCTCGCCGATGCCATCGAGGATGGTGGCGGAGGAAAGGTAGCATTCCGCCAGTTCGGAGCGGAGCACCGCGGCATCCGGCCGCTGGATCACGAGCTGGTTCAGCACCTCGGTGGAATGGCGGAGTTTATCGAAGGCCTCCGCATCCTTCCCCTGGGCGGCAAGCAGGCGCGACTCGTGATAGCCCAGCACGGCCAGGAGTTCCTGCAGGCGGTCGGCATCCACATCCGCCTGCGGCACGGCCTCCAGGGCCTTGCGGGCGGTCTCGAAGGCCGCCGCGGCCCCGGCGTCGTTCCGCTCCTGGAGCAGCAGGGCCAGAAGCAGGCGGTCGGTCGCCAGGCGCAGGTCCAGATCCGGGCCGGAAGGCAGGTCGGCGGCGGAGGCCAGCGCCTCCTCCAGCCGTTTCGCGGCTTCCGCGGGCTCTCCCTTCGCCAGGGCGATCTCCGCGAGCTGGAGCCGCGCGCGGGCGCGCTCCTCTTTCAGCGCGGGCAAATCGGCGGTGCGGGTGAGGAAGTCCTGGAAATAGCGTCCCAGCCGCTCCAGGCGGCGCTCCCGCCCGTCCAGCGGCGGCAGGCGGCGGTGCCCCTTCTCCATCGCCCAGGCGAAAAGGTGGTCGCCGATCGAGCGGGAGGTCTCCAGGCGGGCCAACCACATGTCGCGGTCGTACTGGAGCGTCTTGCGTTCCTCCGCGATCTTCGCTTCCAGAGCGGCCCGGCCGGCTTCCGCGGCCTCCAGCGAGGCCTGCAGCTGCTCGACATCGTGCTTGCGGCCGCTTTCCTCCGTCACCACGGCGGATTTCTTCATCTGCCACAGGGCGGAAACGATCACCACGGCGGCGGCGAGCACCCCGGCGGCGACATTCGCGCGCCAGGCGCTGCGGCGGGCGCGGCGGTGCTGGTCCAGGATGGCGTCCCGCTGCTGCTCCTCGGCCAGTTCCTTGTCCGCGGCGTGGAAAAGCTGGAGGGCCGCGCCCGCATTCGCCGGGCGCACGGCGGGGTCCAGCGAAAGGCAGCGCTCCAGGATGGCGCGGTAGGCCTTCTCCAGCGGGGTGGCCGGGGAATCCGGCCAGGAAACCCCGGGCTCGGCTTCCAGCGATTTCGCGATCCGCTTGAGATTCGCCGCGATCCCCTCCCGCCGGGTTTTCCCCGGTTCCGGCGCCACCTGGTCGAAGGTGGCGGTGCAACGCGGAAAGGCCCCCGTGAGCAAACGGAAGGCCAGCACCCCGAAGCTGAAGAGATCCCAGCGATAGCCCTTTTCGCGCAGGAAGCCCTCCGGCTCCCGGAGCTGGTCCGGCGGCTGGTAGAGCACGGCATCCGTGTAATCGAGCGACGCGATCCCCGGCATGTTTCCAAGCGCCCAATCCGTCAGGAGGATTCGCCCCTTGCCATCGAAGAAGACATTTCCC
>CBFGVD010000648.1:0-1623 GCA_965651965.1 uncultured Verrucomicrobiaceae bacterium
CGACCTGGCTCTCCCCTGCCCAGCGCTGGATCTCTACGCCGGCACCGGCCGGTCGCCCCGGCACACCTACCGCATTCCCACGCTCGCGGTGGCGAAAGACGGCAGCCTGCTCGCCTTCGCCGAACGGCGCAAACACAGCGCTCATGATACCGGGGACATCGATACCGTGCTCCGACGTTCCACGGACGGCGGCAAGACCTGGTCTCCGGAAAAAACCGTGCTGGACCTGGACGAACACACCATCGGAAACGCCTGCCCCATCGTCGATCCCGGAAGCGGGCGGATCACCCTGCTCGCCACCTGGAACCGCCTGCCGGAGAGCAAGATCAAGCCGGGCTCGGGCGACGATTCGCGGCGCGTTTACCTGACCCGCAGCGACGACGGCGGGCGCACCTGGAGCAGGCCGGAAGACATCAGCCGCCAGGTGAAAAAGGAAAGCTGGAGCTGGTTCGCAACCGGGCCGGGAGCGGGCATCGTCCTGGCGGAGGGCCCGCACAAGGGCCGCTACCTGCTCGGCGTGAACCACAAGGAAACCGCCGGCAACCCCGCTTATCACGCCCACGCGATTTACTCCGACGACGGGGGCCTGAGCTGGAAATCCTCCTCCACCCCGGCGGCCGCGCATACCAACGAGTGCGAGCTCGCCGAGCTCCGCGGCGGACACGTGATGCTGAACATGCGCAACCACGGCTCCGCGAAACGGGAGCGCGCCGTGGCAATCTCCCGCGACGGCGGGGAAACCTGGGGTGAAACGCGCCGGGACCCCGCCCTGCCGGAGCCGCAATGCATGGCTTCCCTGGTCCGCCACTCCCGGCCCGCCGGGGACAAGCCGGGCCTGTTGCTTTTCTGCAACCCGGCCTCGCGGGAAGGCCGCGAGAACCTGGTCGTCCGCGGCTCGCCGGACGATGGCAAGACCTGGCCGCTGGAGAAGCAGGTAAAGCCGGGCGATGCGGCGTATAGCCACATGGCGATCCTGCCGGACGGCACGATCGCGCTCGCCTACGAGACGGACTCCTACCGGAGGATCGTCTTCACGACTTTGAAAACGGACGAACTGCGCCCCGCCGCACGGCCCGGGCGCTGACGCCGCGGCCACCCGCCCGCCCCGCCGGAAATGGAATCCCCGGACCGGAATTTCTCCGGACCGGGGATTCCGACCATCCGCGATGCGAGGCGGACTATTCCACCTCTTCAACCCTGAAGAACATCTTCGTGTCCGGCGTGAAGGTCACCGCCTCCTCCGTCACCGTACCGGCGGCCTCGATGTTTTCCTCGCCCGGAAGCGTGGTCCACACGACGAGATCCGTGGAACTGCGGATGCGATAGAAGGTGCCCGGCACGGAGACCCAGCTGAAGCTGGCGCTGCCCCCGGCGGGATCGATCGTGCTGCTCACCAGCTTCAGCGGCTCCGGAGTCACCGCCCCCGGCGTCAGCGACCAGGAGAGGATGTCGCTGGCCTGCGTCCAGCCGCCGTTCTGGGCGACGAAGCCGACATAGCCCCGGCCGCTGCCATCCACCGCGCCGATGGACGCGAGGTCGATGGCGTAGTCGTCCAGCACCAAGATGTCATCCACCAGGACATCCAGCAGGCCGTCCGCATAGATGATGTCCACCTTGTAAGGC
>CBFGVD010000649.1:0-1610 GCA_965651965.1 uncultured Verrucomicrobiaceae bacterium
TCGATCGAGGGGGCCCCGGAGAGGCCGATGTAATAGTCCTCCGGTCCCTCGGCGATGGATTCCACGAGAAGCGAAACGCGGCTGCGCACCACCAGGCGCGAGCCGTCCTCGCCCGCGAACCAATTCAGCACGGTGGGACTGCGCAGGGTGAATTGGGTGGGCGCGATCTCGTAGTCGATCGGGGTATTGTTGCCGATGTTCCAGAGGTAGCCGGATTCGAAGGTCAGCTCCCACGCTTCGGCGGGATGCGAGGCTTCCGCCGCGGCGGCGGGCAGGGCGGCGGCAAAAAGGAGGGCGGCGGTTTTCATGGCTGTTTTTTTCAGGGAAGGTCGTCGTCGTCCCCCGGGACGGGCGGGATGAAATCCTCCCGCTGGAGGAGGCGCTTGATATCCAGATCGTCCAGCAGGTCCTCCGGCGTGCGGATGACGGTGGAGGCGTAAGGCGCGATCCGGTCCAATTCCGCAACGGTGCAGTGGACCATGGAGGAGACGATGTCGGCATCGTAAAGCTCGCGGTCGAAGAGATTGGTGATGCGGAAGACCAGGCGCTGGCGGTCCAGATCGTATTCGAAGCCGCCGAGATTCAGCGTCTTGTTCGCACGGGCAAGCAGCTCCAGCAGGTAGGGCTGGTGCTCCTCGTCCACCGGCAGGGGCATCTCCCCCATCACCGCGAGCGCATTCATGGGCACGTAGGCCTGCACGATCATCTCGATGCGGGTGTGGTGGGCGGAAAAGACCGAGCGCAGGACATCGCGGCCTTCGACGAGTTCGGCATGCCAGCCGTTGCGCCCGAAGGCGTCTTCTACCGATTGGATCTGGCGGGAAGGAGGTCGCATGCGCGGAAGATGAACATCGGGCTTTGAACGTCCAACATTCAACGTCGGGATTATGAAGGGATGCGGCCGCGGACGGCCTTCGCCAGCAGTTCGCGGCGGTCCTTCGCGACGGGAGACAAGGAAAGATGGATACCGGAAGTCCTGTCCGCGGAAAAATGCAGGGTCAGCCTGGAATCCCCGATCTCCGCGGCGGCGATCTGTGCCCACGGAATCACCTGCATTCCCGTTTCCGGACGGAAGAAGGGAAAAATCTCCACCCCGATGGGGCTCAAAAGGATATACGCGTGCTTGGTGCAACGCCAGGCGATGCGGACCGACAATGCCGCGAGGGCCAGCGGGATCAATCCCCAGGCCGGATGCGGCAGGGCCGGATTCTCCGCGCGATGGGGCATCAGCAGGAAAAACACGAGGGCCGCCATGATGCAAACCGCCGCGGCGATCCAGAAACCGGCCGCCTGCCCCGCACGGGTGAAGCGCAATTCTTTCTGGGGTTCGGCAACCGGCATGCGCGGGGATTTTCCGCCAGGAAGCGGCGGGATGAAAGCGGATTCCAGCGAGATTCGGCTTGCAGGAACAGCTCCGGGGCGTTTCTTGGGCATCGTGCGCGGCTTGTTCTCATGGCTCCTGATGTTCGGCGTGATCGCCGGGCTCTGCGGCCGCGTGTTCGCGCTGGATCACTCCCATGCGGCCCATCGCGGCGCGATCTGCCACCAGGATGATGCCGGGTGCCCCCATGACCACGGTCATGGCCCGACCGAGGACCATTCCCACGAGG
>CBFGVD010000650.1:0-1608 GCA_965651965.1 uncultured Verrucomicrobiaceae bacterium
AGGGGTGCTGCAGCCGCCTTCCAGCAGGCGCAGGAATTCCCGCTCGGCCCGCACGCGGACGAAGGATGTTTCATCCCGGATCCCGGCCACCAGCGCGGCGGCGGCCTCGTCTCCGGCACGGATCTCCAGGCCGATGGCCCCCTGCCCCGCGGCGGGGAAAAAGACCTGCTCCTTCAAGGGATGGAAATGAAGGACCGCTCCGGAAACCAGGGCGGGCTTGGACATCCGGTAGCCCAGGCGGCTAAGCCCGGCCTCCGCCAGCAGAAGCGCATCGCAGCTCCCCTCCGCGAGCTTGCGGAGGCGGGTGGGGACATTTCCGCGCAGGTCGATCACCTTCAGGTCCGGCCGCATCCACTGGAGCTGGCGCGCGCGCCGCACGCTGCTGGTGCCCACGCGGGTGCCCGGCGCGAGGAAGTCCAGCCCGCCCGGGGTGCGCGTGACCAGCACGTCCCGCACGGGCGCGCGGGAGAGCACTCCGGCGATCTCGAAATCCGTGTCGATCACCGTCGGCACGTCCTTGAGGGAATGCACCGCGATGTCGATCTCCCCGGCACGCAGGGCTTCCTCCAGTTCCTTGGTGAAGATGCCCTTGTCGGTGCCTTCGGCCTTGGCCACCTCGCTCAGGGCCACGTCCGTGCGGCGGTCGCCGGTGGTGCGGATCACCTTGCGCTGCATCCGCAGCTCGGGAAATGCATGCGACAGGGCACGCTCGACGGCGGCGGACTGGACCAGGGCGAGGTCGCTCCCGCGGGTCCCGATGACGGTGTTCTGGATCTCTTCGCTCACGTGCCGGGTAAATTCAGCTTGGTCAGTTCTTCCTCGATGATGCGGTCGCACTCCGCGATCTGCTTTTCCCGCCGGATGCGGGCTTCGATCGCGAGCTGCTCGAGGGTATCGATGTCGTAGAGGTACACCTCCTCGATCTCGCCGCAGGCCGGATCAATGTCCCGGGGCACGGCGATGTCGATCAGGAAGAGCGGGCGGAATTTCCGCACCCGCCGCACGGCCTCGATGTGATGGGGCAGCACCACGGGATGCGGGGCGCTGGTGGAGGAGATGACCACATCCACCCCCGCCAGGACCGGCTGCCATTCGTCGAAATGCACCGCGCGGCCGCCCATTTCAGCGGCCAGGCCGACCGCCTTGTCGTAGGAGCGGTTTGTCACGAATACCGAGGAGGCCCCGCGGGAAACGAGTGCCTGCGCCGTCTGGCGGCTCATTTCCCCGGCACCGATGACGATGACGCGGCAACCTGCGAGCTTGCCGAAAATTTTCTCCGCCAGTTCCACGGCGGCACCGGCAACGGAGGTGGCACCCTCCTGGATGCGGGTATCGGTCCGGACTTTCTTGCCGATGCCGAAGGCCCGCTGGAAGACGCGGTTCAGCACGCCTGAGGTGGCCCCGGCATCGAGGGCCTGGCGGTAGGCATCCTTCGCCTGGCCGAAAATCTCGGTCTCCCCCAAAACCATCGAGTCCAAGCCGCTGACGACGCGGCACAGATGCCGGGCCGCCTGGATGCGGTGGTGCTCGTACCAATGCGGCAGGGAATCCGCGCCGTGCTCCCGGGTCAGGCGGCGGCGCAACTCCAATGCCGCCCGCTCCGCGTGC
>CBFGVD010000651.1:0-1595 GCA_965651965.1 uncultured Verrucomicrobiaceae bacterium
TCTTCCGTTTCCGCGACCGCGGCGGGTTTCGGCCCGAGCCCGTCCCTCACAATGAAGAATACCGCTCCCGCCATGCACAACGCGGCAAAGGCGTAATTCCACGTCAACCGCTCCTTCAGATAAAAGATCGCGAAGGGCGCGAAGACGGACAGCGTGATGACCTCCTGGATGATCTTGAGCTGCGCCCCGCTCAGGCCTCCGCCGTAGCCGATCCGGTTCGCCGGGACCTGCAGAAGATACTCGAAAAGCGCGATGCCCCAGGAGAGGAGGGCCGCGATGATCCACGGCTTTTCGCGCATGTCCTTCAGGTGGGCGTACCACGCGAAGGTCATGAAAATGTTCGAGAGCGTCAGCAGCGCGATGGTTTTGAGCAAGGTCACACGCTCCGGATAGCCGAACCCGCGCCGGGATCAAGGCGTCGGAAATTCCCGGTGGGAAGGGCGGGTCGCTGACGGGGTTGGATCCGCCCCCGTTGTCCGGGTCATCCCTGTCCGGGCCGGAGCGGTTGCCGATCAGAATCCCGGCACCCCTTCCCGGATCTTCCGGGAAAAAGCCGGGTCGTCCTGTGCCTCCAGCGCCCGCGCGTCCACGTGGCCGCGGTCCTTCAACTCCGCCAGGGGCAGATCCTTCGCCGCGAAGAGGCCGTGCTCTGCGAACATCTCGTCCAGCTTGCCGTTCACCAGCAGCCGCCAGTCCGGAACCGCCTCTTTTTTCACCTGGATCTGGGCGCGGATGGCGGTCGTGCAGTTCGCGGTGATCACGTTGTAGAAGCGGGGCTTCCTTTCGAGCTCCCGGATCTGCTCCACGTATTCGAGGAAGCGTTCCCGTGCTTGTTCCGGGGTCGCGGCCACGCGGAAAAGATAGGCATCCTCTCCCTGCCGGATGTTCGTGCGCAGGCGGATGAAGTCCCGCTCGTCGCCCGCCAGATAGCTCAGCTCGTAGAGCTTGTACAGGCCGCCCAGCGTGGTGTAGACCTCGCCTTTCTCCCGGCGCGTCTCGATGGAGAATGCCACGTGGCCTTCCTCGCCGAAGTCGAAGCTGAAGATCGGGTGGGCGATCAACGGCGAGCCCCAGTAGTTCAGGAAGAAGTCGATCCCCCGCAGCTTGGAAAGATGCACGGTGCGCGTCTCCCAGCGCTCGGTCACGGTTCCGTCCGGAGAGTAGTCGAAATTCCGGAAATTCGTGAAAGTGACGGCGTCGCCCTCCACCGTGGCACCGGTGGTGCGGGCGTATTCCGGCGCCCAGTCCCGGTGGTTCGACGGGCGCTTGAAAGACCACGGGATGACCACCAGTGCAATCCCGGCGGCGAAAGCCAGCCGCCGCTCCCGGGCCGATCTCGCCCGGAAAAGCAGGCCCGCCGCGAGCGCCAGCCACAAAAGCCCCAGGATCAGGTTGCGGCGGCCCGGCCAGGGGCCGTCGAAATAAACCGCGCCGAAGCACCAGGCGAGAGCCGGCAGGGCGAGCAGGCGCAGCAGCGCCCGGCCGATCGCGGCGGGACTGCCCCGGGGTGTCTGGGGACCGGAGCGATCGCGGGGGTGTGGGGAGGGCGTTTCCATTGCATCAGGATATTCGCGGCCAGGATCAGCGAACCTCCC
>CBFGVD010000652.1:0-1589 GCA_965651965.1 uncultured Verrucomicrobiaceae bacterium
GAACGAGGCGAACGGAGGGAAATTCCCCGCTTCTCCGCTGCTGCAGCTGATCCGCCGGATCCTCCGGCCGCGGGCGGCTTTGCTCGGCCTTCTCCCCGGCCTCTTCTGTTTGTCCCACGGGCCTTCCGGACCGGGCGGCCGTAACGGTGCCCGGACTTCGTCTTCCCGTCTCTGACGGCACCGGTGGGGTTCCATGGTCGCCGCGTTATTGCTCATGACAGCGGCCATGGGATCACACCACGGGCCCGGGAGCGCGGGCTTTTTCAAACCACGCTGCCGTAGAGCGTGAAGCCGGTGCTCTCCTCCACGCGGATGTCCAGGAGTTGCCCGGTCAGCTTGTGGGCGTCGCCGTCGAAGATGAGGATCTTGTTCGTGCCCGTGCGGCCGGTCAGGCGCTGTTTGTTGGTCTTGGAGGGACCCTCGCAGAGGACCTGCTGCACGGTGCCGACCAGCGCCTGGTTCTTGGCGATGGCCAGTTCGTTCACCACGTCCAGCAGGCGCTGGTTGCGCTCCTCCTTCACCCGCTCCGGAAGCTGGCCGTCCATTTCCGCCGCCGGGGTGTCCTTGCGCTTCGAGTAGCGGAAGACGAAGGCATTGTCGAATTGCAGGCGCTTCACCGTCTCCACCGTGGCCAGGAAATCCTCCTCTTCCTCGCCGGGGAAGCCGACGATGATATCCGTGGTGATCGCGATGCCCGGCCGGGCGGCCTTCATTTTCTCGCAAATCTCGACGAATTTCTCGTTCTTGTACGGGCGGCGCATCAGCTTCAGGATGCGGTCCGAGCCGCTCTGCATCGGGAAGTGGATGTGGGAGCAGAGCTTCGGCAGGTAGGTGAAGGCCGCCACCAGGTCGTCCCGGTAGCCGATCGGGTGCGGGGAGGTGAAGCGGATCCGCTCGATGCCCTCGACCGCGTGCACCGCTTCCAGGAGCTGCACGAAGGGGGACTTTCCATCGATCTTTTCAAACTCCGTGCGGCCGTAAAGGTTCACGATCTGGCCGAGCAGGGTGATCTCCTTCACCCCGTGGTCGCGCAGGCGCTTCACCTCGTCCACGATCTCCGGGATCGGGCGGCCGCGCTCCTTCCCGCGCGTGTCCGGCACGATGCAGAAGGAGCAGCGCATGTTGCAGCCCTGCATGATCGAGACGAAGGCCGAGGCGTTGAGATCCTTCGGGATGTGATCGCGGATCGTGTTCTGCGAGCCGGCTTCTTCCTCCACGTCGCAGACGCTTTCTCCGCTCAGGGACAGTTCCAACTCGTCCATCCGCCGGTGGAGGCGGCGCTGGAGGATGGTGTCCACGTATTCGAAAACCTTGTGGTATTTCTGCGTGCCCACCACCACGTCCAGATGCGGGATCCGCTCGAACAGCTCCGGCCCGCGGCTCTGCGCCATGCAGCCCATGAAGCCGAAGACGACGTGCGGCTTGTTCCGGCGGTAGGATCCCATGGTCCCCATTTTCCCAAGCGCCTTTTGCTCCGCCTGATCGCGCACGGAGCAGGTATTCACCAGGATCGCGTCCGCGTCCGCTTCCTCGGCGGTGACCGTGTAGCCGCCTTCCGTGAACATCTGCGCGACCTGTTCGGAGTCGCG
>CBFGVD010000653.1:0-1571 GCA_965651965.1 uncultured Verrucomicrobiaceae bacterium
GAAGCGGTCCGTGAAGCGCTGGGAGGGAGCCTTGCTGGCCTGGGCCTCCCGGATCAGGCGGATGATGCGCGCGTGGGCGCTGTCCCCGGGCTCCCGCAGCACCTCCGCCTCGATCACGCCCCAGGTATTCAGGGTGCCGCCGAAAACGGTGTCGCCGGGGGATTTCTCCACGGGCACGGATTCGCCGGTGAGGGTGGATTCGTCCGCGGCGCTTTCCCCGCCGGTCACGCGCCCGTCGGCGGGGAATTGCTCCCCCGGCAGGATGCGGATTTTCATGCCGCTTCCCAGCTGCGGGACGGCGATTTCCCGCACGGAGCCGTCCGGCAGGACGAGCAGGGCCCGCTTCGGCGCTTCGCGGAAGAGGCTGCGGATCTCCCGCTCGGTGCGGGCCATGGCCATGGCCTCCAGGGCCCCGCTGAGGGAAAAGAGGAAAAGCAGGGCCGCCCCCTCCCACCAGGCACCGATCACCGCAGCGCCGGCGGCCACGGCCAGCATCAGGAAATGGATGTCCAACCGGCCCCGGCGGAGTTTCCCCACGGTGTCCAGGGCCGTATCCCAGCCGCCCGCGAGGTACGCGGTGGCATAGAGGCCCAAGGCCACCTCCGGCGGCGCATCGGTGCGCTGCAGCAAGATCGCCGCCAGCGTGGCCGCCCCGCATACGATCGCGGAACCCAGCAGCCAGGGCCAGTCCGGGCGGACCTGCGCGCCGCCTTCCCGATCTTCCTTTCCGTCCATATCGCATTTTGCACCGATCCGCCCGGCGGACGCAAGATCCGGAGCACGGCTTTGTCAGCGCATGGAACTTGTCCCGCGCGGCGGGCCGTGATATGTGCCGCCCTGCCGTGTCTCCGCTCCGTATCGTCGCCCGGATCGGTCTGACAGCCCTGCTGGTGCTGTGCGTGCCCGCGTGCCGGAATCCGCGGAAGGAAGCGATGCGCGAGCTGGCGCGGCGCGGTGTGGAGATCAGCGGCAGCGCCCTGCTCGAAGCGGTGCAAGCGGGGGACACGAAGCTCGCCCGGCTGCTGCTGGAGGCCCGGGTTTACAGCGGCCAGAGGGATGCGGCGGGGGATACGCCCCTGCATCTGGCGATCGGGCAGGGGAACCACGCCATCGCCGGGGCCTTGATGGAGCACGGGCCGGATTTTTCCGCGGCGAACCCGCAAGGCGTGACGCCCCTTTCCCTGGCCGTCTACCGGGGGGAAACGGCCCTGGCGGGCGAGCTGCTGGACCACGGGGCCCCGCCGGACGGCCTGACGCCGGATGGCGACCGGGTGCTGCCTTGGGCGATCCGCAAGGGCCGGCTCGTCTTCGTGCGCCGCCTGATGAAGGGCGGGGCGGATCCTCACCAGAAGGATGCCGCGGGAAATCCCCTGCTGCACGTGGCGATCGAGGCCGGCCGGAAAGATCTGGCGGTTGAACTGCTGGACCTGGGCGCGGATGCGGCGGCGCTCAATGCCCTCCGGGAGTCCGCCCTGGCCGCGGCGCTGCGCCGGGACTGGCGTGACATGGTGCAGCCGCTGGTGCGCTCCGGCGCGGACCCGAACCTGCCCGACCGCGAGGGCAAGCTCCCG
>CBFGVD010000654.1:0-1555 GCA_965651965.1 uncultured Verrucomicrobiaceae bacterium
CGCTGCTGCAGGGCGTGGAGCCGGGCAGGGCGGTGCGGATCATCCTGCCCCTGTGCCTGTGCCTGGCGGGGATGATGAACGCGCACATCGCCGGGTGCGTCGGCGTGAGGCCCGCGCGGATCGTGGCACCGGTCTTTACCGCGGCGTGCATCAACGTGATCTGGCGGATCTTCCACGGCTTCGTCTTCAAGGAGGTGACGCTGGAAACGGCGCGGGTGGAGGTGCAAAGTTCCGCGAACAACTGGATCGCCGCATGGATCGGCTGCGCGCTGCTGTTGCGGCGGCGTTTCCACTGGAGCCTGCTGGCCGCCACCGGGGTGCTCTTCATCGGGATCTTCGTGACCATCACACGCTCGCTGCTTTTCCCGGTGATGGCTTCCGCGCTGGCGAGCGGGCTGTGCTTCCTGCTCGGCTGCCGCTGGGGCATCTTCCGGCCCGGGGAACTGCCGAAGCGCTTGTTGCCGGTGGGTGCGGCGGCGGCGCTCGCCATCGGCGCGCTAGGCGTGGCGGCGGTCGCGGAGCCGCTGCTGATCGAGCGCTGGAACGAGCGGCTCTTCCACCATGCTTCCGACCGGAACGTGACGGAGGATATCTCCTACCTGACGCGCCGGGCGGAGGCGGACGGGATCTTCGAGATCCTGAACCGCGAGCCGGTGCACTATCTATTCGGCAGGGGCATCGGTGCCTCCTACTACTGGCATCCCAAGTACATGCCCGCGATCCACCTGGTTTATCCGCCGGACGAGGAAATCGGGAACGATGTCTGGTTCGCGGGGCACTCCACCTGGACCTACTCCCTTTTCTCCGGCGGGGTGATCGGGCTGTTGGCCCATCTGGCGCTGATCGGCGGCGTCATGGCGGCCTCGATCGGCGCGGCGCGGGCAAATGCCAGCCATCCCGGGCCGGACCAGTGGCTGGCTTTCCTGCCCTTCGTGGCGGCATGCTGCCTGCTGAGCGAGACGCTCACTTCCAATCCTTTCGACGAACGTCTCGCTGCGATGATCTTCGGCATGATGGCGGGGCTTTCCCAATCTTTCCTCGTCCGCGCTTCCTGGATCCATGCAGGGCCGCGGATCAACCGAGTATGAAGCGGACCCTTCATGAAAAGTTCCCGCACGATTTCCCCGACTGCATGACTTCCACCCTGCCGGAGAAAACCGTGGCGCTCGTCGATCCGCTATGGGTCGGCCATCACCCGATGTATTTCACCCAGTTCACGACGGCGTTCCTGCGTCTCGGGGCCTCCGTGATCGGGCTCTGCCCGGAGCCGGGCGAAGCCTTCGCGGCGGCCCGCGGAGCCGCGGGCGGGCAATTCCCCGATTTCGAAAGGCGGGTGGCCACCTTCAAGCTGCCGGGCGGAAAACGCAGCTGGTTCCGCGGCCGTTTCGAGGGCGATCCCCTGCGCACCTACCAGCGCTGGAAGCGTTGCGCGGATACGCTCTACGATGCGGAGCAGCGCGCGGGACGCCGCGCGGATCTGGTCTTCTTTCCCTATCTGGACAGCTACTTGCGCTTCCTTCCTTTTCCGATGGTTCCGCATCTCACCATCGACCGC
>CBFGVD010000655.1:0-1550 GCA_965651965.1 uncultured Verrucomicrobiaceae bacterium
CCGGGCCGGCTCCCCTGCCGGTGCGGGAAAACGGGGAGGTCCGCCTGCACGTGTCCGTCTCGGGGCTCGCGCTTGCCGCCGGCTTTTCCCACGAACTGTGGTGCAGCCGGGATCTCCACCAGTGGCGGCTAGCGGCCGATCCGGAAAGCGGGACGGAACTGCTCTCCGACAGCTCCGCGCCCGGGGAAGACGGGTGGAAGCAATATCGGGCGGCGGCCGGGGAGAGCAGGCTCTTCTGGCGGCACGGCGCGGTGCCGCCGGATCAGTAGCCGAATTTCCCGAACGTGTGTGCTTCGCCGCTTTCCGCGGCGGCCATGATCCCGCGGATGACCCGGATGTCGCGGCGGCCCATCTCGCCCGGAACCTTGCTGGCCGCTCCGGAGAGAATGACCTCCGCCTGACCTTCGATCTGGAGCTGCTGCTGGGGCACGTGGGTGAAGGTCATGGGTCCTTCCGGCGTGCTGCCCCTTTGCCCGCCGTAGCCGTAGGCGGGCTCGATCTCGATCCGGCCTTTTTCCGTCTCCACGCGCACGTGGTTGCCGTTTTTCCCGTAGCTGGCGAAGCCCTTGGCCTTCCGTCCGCCGGGGAATTCCAGTTCCCATTCCCAGTGTTCCGGCACCTCGCTGAATTCCTCCTTCCGGTCGGTCCAGCTTTTCGCGGTCACGCTCAGCGGATGTTCCTGCGCGGAGTAGAGCGCGGCCTGCACGGCGTACACGCCGAGGTCGTAGAGGGCGCCTGCGATTCCCAGCTCCTTGTCGACCCGCCAGGCGTTGTGCCCGGTGAAATCCGTCATGCGCCCGGCATCCGAGGTGTCGATCGATTTCCAGTCGCCGAATTCCTTCTTCTTCATCGCTTCCATCAACCTGAGATGGAAGGGGTCCCAGTGCAGGCGGTAGCCGATCTGGAGCGTTTTCCCGGCCTTTGCCGCGGCCGCGATCATGCGCGAGCAATCCTCCGGGGCCGGGGCCATGGGCTTTTCACAGATGACATGTTTCCCCGCCTCCAGGGCGCGGATGGTGAATTCGGGATGCAGGGCGGTGGGCGTGACGACATAGACGATGTCGATCTCCTTGTTATCCGCGATTTTTTCCATCCCCGCGTAGTCGTAAACGTTGCCGTCCGGGATTTCGTATTCCTTTTGCCAGGCAGGCACCTTGTCGGGCGAGCCCGTGACGATGCCCGCGAGGCGGGCATTGCGGGTTTTCTTCAAGGCGGGGCCGAGCTGTTTCGTGGCGTAATCGCCCAGGCCGAGCAGGGCGACCCCGAGACGCTTCGGCCCTCTTCCTGGGCCCGCAGGTTCAGAAATGGAGCGGCCGTGGCGGCGGCACCGAGGCGGAGGGCATTCCGGCGGCTGAAGGTTTTCATAACCCGCGAAAGAAAGGGTGAAAGCGGAACGACGCAACTTGAATCGGCCCGGCCCGCTTTCAGGGCCCAGCTGCCTTTGCGAGTTGCAAGGGCACCCGCACCGCCATGGATCGGCTACCCGGCGCAGCTTTAGCGGAACTGGTTCTGCTCCGGCCGGTAGGCGTAGTCGGCCTCGCGCAAGGCGG
>CBFGVD010000656.1:0-1541 GCA_965651965.1 uncultured Verrucomicrobiaceae bacterium
GCCCTCCCGGCCCTGCCTGTTTTGCGTTGCCCTCTCACCGCTCCAGCCTATCCGGGCCGCCGCCCCGCGTCCGGCACCATCTTCCGGATCCGCGGGCACCCTGCCTCCGCCTCTGCCGGCTTCCCCATGGCACGGGCCGCCGTCCCTGCCTGCGCATGCCGGGGCAGGACAGGCTTCCTCCGCGCTGCATCCTCCGGGAGACTGAGCGGCTATTGCGCCGCCTTGGCGAGGTTGGCCCGCTTGCGCTCTGCGATCGCTTTCGCGCGGGCGGCGTAGGCCGCGCCGGTCTTGCGGCGGGAGGGCAGGGCATCCAGCAGGGCCAGGGCGGCATCGCAGGCGGAGGCAGCCTCCCGGTAGCGGCCCGCGTGCTCCAGGATCTCCGCCCGGCGCTGGCACAGCTCCGCCGAGGGGCGGAAGCGGGCCGCGAGGGCATCGATACGCCGGAGAGCGGAATCGTGGCGGCCGAGCGGCAGCTCGATGCCGATGGCCGCGTGCTGCAACCCGGAAAGGCAGCCGAGCTTGGCCAGTCCGGCGTCCAGAACCGCCAGGGCGGCTTCGGCATCGCCGGGTTTGCCGCGTTCGCGCAGCCACGCGGCACAGGTCAACACCTCGCTGGGTCCGGGTTTGGCGGAGATTTCCAAGTAGCGGCGCTTCGCGGTGATGGCCGCGTCCCGGTTGCCCGACGCCTCCTCCGCGCGGGAGAGAAAATTCCAGCCCGGGGCGAAATCCGGCTTTGAAGCCGCCAGCGCCTCCGCCTTGGCCCGGGATTCCTCCGGTTCTCCTGCTGCCAGGACATGCCATGCTTCCAGCAAGAGATTTTCCGGTTCGCCGGGCCCCAGCCCGAGCAGGCGCGCGATGACCGGTCCTGCCTGCGCAGGGTGGCCGGTGGAGAGCAGCAGTTCGGCCTTCCGGCGCAGAAGATCCTGATCATCCGGTGTTTCCCGCAGGTGATCTTCGATTTCGTCAAGAGTGTGGCCCGGGTCCGGGTGGGCGTGCAGGGACGCGCAGGCAAGTGCCAGCAAGGCGGCGATGAGAAGCCGGGACAGGGGGATGAAGCGCGGTCTCACGGCGTGACGGAGAGGCGGAGAAATACCCTGGCAGGCACGGGTCCGGAGCTGAAAGTGAGCAGGGCTTCCACCGTTTCCGGATCCACGCCCGCTTGAGACACGGTCCGGGTCTCGATATTTGCGGTGCGGATGCCGTCGCTCGCCCCGGAGCGGTGCCACTCCAGCAGGTCGGCGGACCATTCCAGCACGGCGGAAAGGTCGCTGGCGCTCCTTGCACGGGGGAAGCGGGCGGCGAAGCTGCCGTCCTGCCTCGGCAGGGCGCTCAAGGTGCCGCGGCCGGCCGGTCCGCTTGCGGAGCTGCCCAGATAGTATTCCAGGATGTTCGGGATGCCGTCGCCGTCGCCATCCGCTTCAGGGGAAAACTCGCCCGCGGCGTGGAGGTAGGCTTGGAGCGGGCGGTCCTTGATGGTCGCGGTGGCGGCGGCAGGTTCCGCCCTGTCGTAGAGGTCACCGTCGATCAGGGCCAGGCTGAGG
>CBFGVD010000657.1:0-1522 GCA_965651965.1 uncultured Verrucomicrobiaceae bacterium
GCCCGAGTTGAGGACGGCAGCCCCGTCGCTGGAGGCGGAATCGGGATTGGAGATGCCGGCCACCCGCATCCCCCGCAGCACGGCGTGCCGTCCGGTGGGAACTTCGAAGGCCCGGGGGACATCGCCGCTCACGGTGACCGCCGTCGGGAGCGCGGAGGCGTCCACCGTGAGGTTCTTGTCCACGATCAGGGAGCCCAGCGTCAGGAGGATGGTATCCCCCGCCAGGGCGGGGTCGAAGGACACGATCGAGCCCGGATCCGCGCCGGTCACGGCATCGCGCAGGGAAACATTCCCCGCCGCGATCCCGCCGTTCTCGTCCGCGGTAGTATTCACCGTTACCACGGGTACCGTGTTGCCGGTCTCAATGGCCCCGATGTCCGGAGCGCCTCCCGCCACCCGCGGGAAGCCCCGCTGATCCTCGGCATGGAAGGTGCTGCCGCCCGCGTCGATGGCCGGGGATCCGGGCAGCGGCGGCATGGTGAGCGTGGGCCCGCCGTACAGACCCGGCGGCGGCAGCATGGCATCGCCGGTGATACCGGTGAATACGCCCGTGATTCCCTCCGTGACGCCGAGCAAATTGACACCGGCCTGGGTGAGGATGATCCCGCGCAGGTCCGGCCCCGAGTCCGGGGCGGAATTCCCCGAGACGATGGAATTCCGGAGCGTCAGTTGCGCGCTGCTATCGAGGTAGAGCCCCCCGCCCTCGAAGGCGGCCTGGTTGCCGGCGATGGTGCAGGCATCGACATGGACGGTGCCGTTGCTGAACACGCCGCCGCCGTAATCGGCCAAGGCCCGGTTCGCATGGAAAGTGCAAAGCGCCAGATCGAGGGTGCCGCTGGAGTGGAGGATGCCGCCGCCGCTTCCGCCGGAGTGATTGTCGGAAAAGGTGGAGGCGGAAATCGTGGCCTGGCCCTGTGCGACCATGCCGGCACCGCTGTCGGCGGAGTTGTTCCGCTCCACCGTGCAACGCGCCATCTCCAGGGTGCCGGAACTGTAGATCGCGCCGCCGAACTGCGAGGAGCCGTTCTTGAGGAAGACCGATTCCATGGCGCTCAGGGTGCCGCTGCTGAAAACCGCACCGCCGAGGTTCTCCGCTTCATTCCCGGAGAAAACGGTGTCCTCCAGCGCGAGCGTCCCTTCGTTGTGGATCGCGCCTCCGGAGTTCGCGCTATTCGCCGAGAGGCGGCAGCGCGCCAGCGCGAGATCGGAATCCGCCGCATTGTAAATCGCGCCGCCTTCGTCCGCGAAATTTCCGGTGAAGCGGGAATCCCGGAGCAACAAGCGCCCGAGGTTCTGGATCGCGCCGCCCCAGCCGTTTTGGAACCGGATGTTGATGATCGCGACCGTGGCGTCCGGGCCGATCCGCGCGAGGCTGGTATGCCCGGAGGGAAGGAGCGTCAGGCTATCCAGACCGGATGCGTCGAGGATGATGTTGCCGCCGAAGACCAAGGGATTGTTCTCCGCGTTTTCCCCGCCGCTCGCGACATGGATGGTACCGCCCTCCAAGGAGCTGTCGAAAGTG
>CBFGVD010000658.1:0-1520 GCA_965651965.1 uncultured Verrucomicrobiaceae bacterium
CCCGCGCGGACTCCTGCCGGGTCCCGACCGGCCTGGTGGCGGCGGGGTCCGCCTCCTCTTCCTGCCGCGGGAGTTCCAGGCTGCCCGCATCGAGGAGCCGCTGGCGGTTCCGGTCCAGCTTCGTGTAATAGGGCTCGCGATGCTTCATCCAGGAAGTTTGCCACTTCTCGGAAGTTTGGGTGGCGAGCTTGGGATATACCTCCTCCGTATCGTGGACGGAAAAGTAGTGCGTGACCTGATCGGGCGGCCCGTGAAAGGCTACCCGCCCCTCGTGAAGCACCAGGATGGAATCGTAAAGTTCCAGATGCGCCAGGGAATGGGTTACGGACAGGACGATGCGCCCCTCCTTCCGGGAGAGATCGTGCAGGAGACGCACGATTTCCCGCTCCGAACGCGGATCCAGACCGCTGGTCACCTCGTCGCAAAGCAAGAGCTTGGGGTCGGATACCAGCTCCATCGCCAAGCCCAGCCGGCGCTTCTGGCCGCCGGAAAGCACTTTCACCTGCCGGTCCGCGATGGCCGCAAGACCGGTCTCCTCCAGCACGCGGTCGATCCGTTGGTCCAATTCCTCCGCATTGCGGACTTTCACGCGCAGGCGCGTTGCGGCTTCCACCGATTCATCCACCGTCAACGGCTCGTAGGCGATCGAGAACTGGGGGACATAACCGATATCGGCAGCCTCCAGATCTCCCTCCACCGAGAGGTTTCTTCCCTCCCAATAAAGGCCGCCCGCGGATTCGGGATTCAGCCCGGCGATCACCTTGAGCAGCGTCGTCTTCCCGCAGCCGGAAGGACCCACGATCGCCATGAAATGTCCGCGCGGAACCTTGAGGTTTGCCTGATCGACGAGGTTTACGGACTCGCCGTCTTTCTGAATGGTGAAACTTACGTCCTGGAGCTCGAGCACGATATCGGCAGCTGGGTGAATTCTGATGCCTACGCAGGAAAGCGGGAGGATCCTGCGAGGGCCAGAAAGAAACGAGCTGCAGCTGCGACCGGGGCGTGGATCCGAGCGATGGCGAATCCGGCGGGCCTCGCGGGTCGAGCGTGCGGCGTGTAAAAAAAGAGCCCGGCCCCGGGGTTAACCGGGGCCGGGCAAATACCTGGCGGCGACCTACTCTCACAGGACCTGTCGTCCCAATACCATCGGCGCTGCAGCGTTTCACTTCCGGGTTCGGAATGGGACCGGGTGGTTCCACCGCGCTCTGGCCACCAGAGGGCGGCCCTGATCGTCTTCAGGGCCGGGTCTCTGGCGGTCGGATGCACGCCGCTCCCTGACATCCGCACGGAGAATCCATCTTTCCAATATACCTCAATTCGTCCACTTCCGAGCCGCGCGCGGCCGCTTGGAACAAGCGACTCCGAACGGAATCAAGCCGGACGGATGATTAGTACCGGTAAGCTGCATGTGTTGCCACACTTCCACTTCCGGCCTATCGACGTGGTGGTCTTCCACGATCCTTCGGGGAAAACTCATCTTGGGAGGAGCTTGGCGCTTAGATGCTTTCAGCGCTTATCTC
>CBFGVD010000659.1:0-1513 GCA_965651965.1 uncultured Verrucomicrobiaceae bacterium
GCCCAGCATGGCGCCACCGATGAGGCCGATCACGGTGGCCGCGGCGCGGCCGCTTGGGGAGGATTCGGAGCGGGGGCGGGACCGGATCAATCCGCCCTGCAGAAATCCCCGCACCAATCGTCTCCGGCGGTAACCGGGAACATGGATTCGAACTTCACTTCCTCGTCCACCTCGAAGGCGACGGTCTGGGGAGCGTGGCGGCGGCATTCGCCATGGTCGTGCTCGACTTTGTTCCAATAGGCGCAGGCTTCACAGGCACGGGTGGTGGTCATCGTGTTCATATTGAGAAAATGGATTCCCCTATATGTGCCCTGCCAGGCTCGCGATGCAAGCAAAGATGACTTGAGAAACAGTCTCAACCCCATGGAATCCAATGGATTGAGACGCGATCTCATTTGCCGGGACGCGGCTTGTGCAATTTGCCGCTAATCCGCCTTGGCCGCTCGCCGCCGGCGGGGGAACTTCCGCTTCCACCACATCAGGCTGCCCGTGATCGCCAGGATCGCAGGTGTCAGGCCGCCCAGCGCCCACAGGATCTTCACCGGCAGGCCGCCGAAATTGCCGAAATGCAGGGGGCGGAAGGCGTCCAGGATCTGGCTCCCGATCCCGGCATCCCGGGCGGCCACCGCGCTCTTCAGCGCGCCGCTGCCGCCGTCGAAGGTCACGATGGAGCCGTACGGGCTGCGCAAGGGACCCTGGTCATCGACCGAGCCGAAAAAGGTCAGGTCGCCGCCCGGCGTGAAGGGCAGGCTGATCCAGTTTGCCCGGTAGCCCGGCAGCTTCTCCTCCGCCGCGACCACCATGCCGTCCACCGATACCGGGCCGGTCCATTTTTCCACCAGCGGCGGGGAAGCGGGCTCCTCCTCCACCCAGTGGCCGATGATGTGGCTCAGGTTCCACCACGCGCCCGTGAACCCGAGCAGCAGGTTGAAGACGGTGGAGCTGATCCCCGTCATCTTGTGCAGGTCGGAGAAGAAAATGCGCGCGCTTTTCCTCAGCCGGAGCTGGAATAGCGTCTTCCAGAAACCGCGGTAGATCCACACCCCCGTGATGCCCAGCAGGCAGAGCAGCAGGCCGAAGGCGCCGACGATGAATTCCCCCGCGTGATCCGCCAGGAAGGTATAGTGCAGCTCCAGCAGCCAGTCCGTGAAGGTGCCGCTGTTCTCCGGGTCCGGAGCGGTCGGGCGGCCGGTGGCGGGGTCCACGTGGATCATCTTGCCGTCCTCCTCGCCGGGTTTCACGGCATAGACGGCGTCCACCAGGTCCGGTTCGGGGGCGATCCCCCAGCCCATCACCGCGCGCTCCGGCAGGTGGCTCTGGACGGCGGCGAGAAAGGCATCCGGCGCGAGCCGCGGCCGCGAGGGATCCTGCCTCATCACCACCTCCGGCGCGACCAGGCGGTCGAGCTCTTCCTTGAAGACGAGCGCGCTGCCCGTGAGGCCGATGACGAGCAGGCCCACCCCGGCGATCAGGCCGAGCCAGGAGTGGAACTGGTAGATGAGGCGTTTCATGC
>CBFGVD010000660.1:0-1508 GCA_965651965.1 uncultured Verrucomicrobiaceae bacterium
CCGATCTGGAGTCGGCTTGACTCACTTTTTCTCCTCAGGCTTGGCTTCCGGTTTTGCCGGGGCTGCCGCAGGTACGAATTTCAGCGCCACGCCGTTGATGCAGTAGCGCTGGTCCGTGGGCGTATCGAAGCCCTCGCCCTCGAAGACGTGGCCGAGGTGGCCGCCGCATTTCGCGCAATTCACCTCCGTGCGGACCATTCCGCCGGAAAAGTCCTGCCGGGTCGTGACATTCTTCGCCTTGGAGGGATCGTAGAAGGAAGGCCAGCCGCAATGGCTGTCGAATTTCTCCTTGGAGGTGAAAAGCTCCGCGCCGCAGCCGGCACAGTAGTAGGTGCCCGCGCCCTGCTCGTTGAATTGCTTGTAAACCTCCCCGTTGGGACGCTCCGTCCCGGCCTGCCGCAGGATGCGGTATTGCTCCGGGGTGAGGATTTTTTTCCACTCCTCGTCGGTTTTCTCGACCTTTCCGGCGGGTTGTTCGGGTGCGGTGGCGGCGGTTTCCATGGCGGTCTTCTTCTTTTCCTCCGCGGTGCAAGCGCAGAGCGTCACGAGGGCGGCGAGCACGGCGGCGGTTTTCATCGGGCAAGAATTACGCATGGAGAAGGGAGGATGCAAGGGGACGTGCTATTCCGGCCTAGCAACTGCGGACCCAGGCCTCGCCTCCCGTGGCGGGGCTTCTTTTCAGCTCGAATCCCCAAGGGGTGGCGGGGTTTACCTGCATGCGCCGGCGCACGAAACCGCCGACAAGATACCAATAAATGCCGCGGCTCCGGTTCCAGGCCGAAACGGCGGGAGCGGTAGCCGGAACCCAATCCCCCACATGGCACTTCAGGGGGTCGTCCTGGGCGCTAGGTGTACTTTCTCTCATATCGCAGGATGGCCTCGGTAGAAGCTACGCGCAAGTCGGCGCGGATTTTTCCCGCTTGTGCGTGAGGCGGCTTTTTGCGGTTCCGGTCCGGGCTTCCGCGATGTTGGATGCGCGCATGCCGGATTCCATTGCCGCACTCACCGCCCGCATCCGCGAATTCGTGGCCGCGCGGGATTGGCAGCAGTATCACAACCCCAAGGACATGGCCGTGGCCATCGCAGCGGAAGCGGGTGAGCTGATGCAGCACTTCGTCTGGCAGCAGCCGGAGCAGGTGGAGCGCCGTGCGGCGGAAAAGCGTGACGAGATCGCCTCGGAAATCGCGGACGTCGGGATCCTGCTTTTTGAAATGGCCGACCTGCTGGGGCTGGACCTGGGCGAGGTGATGGAGGCGAAGATCGCGCGCAACGAGCAGCGCTATCCCGCCGAAAAGGCCCGCGGGAACAACCTGAAGTACAACGAGCTCTAAGCTCCCGGCTTGACCTCTCCCGTA
The DNA here is from genome assembly GCA_965651965.1 of uncultured Verrucomicrobiaceae bacterium. Lineage (GTDB taxonomy): Bacteria > Verrucomicrobiota > Verrucomicrobiia > Verrucomicrobiales > Akkermansiaceae > Haloferula. Next base: position 1,356 of record CBFGVD010000660.1, read on the forward strand.
TCCGGGCGGAAAGCTCCGGACACCGATACGAGATCCCATGAAGTCTTCCATCCTTTCCCTCGCCGCGCTCGGCGCCCTGTCCCTGGCCGCCTGCAAGAAGCCCGAAACTCCCGCGGCCGACTCGGCCGCCGATAGCGCCCCGGCTCCGGCCGA